>NZ_CAXYKL010000269.1:0-4376 GCF_964277725.1 uncultured Novosphingobium sp.
GCCGACATCGTTCGGTGAGATCGTGGGCAACATCGGCTACCGCTTCATCGACCGTTACGATCAGCAGATTTCGATCGCCGGGCTGACGGGCAACACCACCACCGGCCCCGCCATCGTCACCGGCAACGATCCCCGCGTGCGCACGGACAAGCAAAACCTGCTTGATGCCAGCCTGACGACGCGCTTCAACGTGGCGGGCGCCGAAGCGCACCTGACCGCCTTCGGCCGCAACCTGCTGGATGACCGTGGCCCCACGCACGGCTTCACCGTCGGCGGTCTGTTCTCTTTCGGCAATGCCCGCGAACCGCGCAGCTATGGCCTGACGCTGGGTATCAAGTATTGATGCATTCGGGATAGCCGGATGCTTTCGGAGATGCGTGCAGGTTTCCCTCAGCCTGCACGCATTTTCGCGTTTTAGGGAAAGGACATACCATGACGGGTCGGCTGGAAGACAAGATCGCCTTGGTGACAGGCGCAGGCGGAATGCGAGGATTGGGTGCAGCCACGGCACAGCGCTTTGCCGAGGAAGGCGCGTTCGTCTACGTCACCGATCTCGACAAGGCAGGCGCCGATGAAGTCGTCGCGCAGATCGAGCAGGCGGGCGGGCATGCCCAGGCGCTGCAGCAGGACGTGACCAGTGAGGCTTCATGGGACGAAGTCATCGGCACGATAGAACAGAACCACGGCCGCCTGGACGTGCTGGTCAACAATGCGGGGATCGCCGTCCTCAAGCCCTTGGACAAGCTGACCGCAGCCGATTGGGAGCGGCAGAACAAGGTCAATCTCGATAGCGTGTTCTTCGGCACCCAGCGCGCCGTGGCACTGATGCGAAAGGTCGGCCAGGGCGGCTCGATCGTGAACCTGTCCTCGGTGGCGGGATTGATCGGTGTGCCGATGTGCGGGGCCTATGCCGCCGCGAAGGGCGGGGTACGGCTGTTCTCCAAGGTCGTGGCGTTGGAATGCGCGGCTGATAACATTCGCTGCAATTCGGTGCATCCCGGCATGATCGAGACGGCGATGCAGGACGTGGCGCGCCGGGACAACCCGGAAGGCTTCAAGCAGATCGTCTCGGCAATTCCAATGCAGCGCATGGGCAGCCCGCTGGACATCGCCAACATGAACCTGTTCCTGGCCAGCGACGAGGCAGGCTACATCACCGGTTGCGAGTTCGTGGTGGACGGCGGCACCACCGCCATGTGACGATCAGCGCGGCGGCCTCGTGCGGAGCAGATCCGGCCCGCACGAGGTCGCCCTCGCATCATTATCCCCGCGGGCCTTGCTGGCGGTGGAGCTTGCGGAACGAGCGGCTCTTGAACAGCCAGCGCCCGTCCTGCTTGACGCACGTATCCTCGTACACGCCGCGATCGCGCACCGTCATCTCGCCCTGGTCGTACACTTCGGCAGTATAGCTGCGCATCGTCGCATGATCGCCCTGCACTTCGATCGAGCCGGGCCAGGCTTCGAACATGATGCCGGGGTACTGCTTCATCGCCTCTTTCCACATCGCCACGATCGCAGCCTTGCCATGCGTCGTCCCGATCTCGGGATAGTCGGGCAAGGCCCACTCCGCATCCTCGGCGAAGGTGGCGCTCCAAGCTTCGGCATCATTACGCGTCACCGCGTCGGCGTACGCCTCCAGCAATTCCCGAATGGCCAGGCGATCCTCGAAAGGTCCGGTGAAAGGCATCCTCGTCTCCGTCGTTGTTATCGTTTGCAGGGGATCAGCCAGCCACGGGTCGCTCCTGAGGGCCCGGCGGAACCGCGGGCACCGCCACTTCCAGCTTCCCGGCTTCGCTGCGCAGGGGGAACGTCCGCAAGTCCGCGTATGCCCCGCCGATGCATTGCCCGGTCGCCACATCGAAGCGCGCGCCGTGCAACGGGCACATGATCGCCCCGCGCCGTACGCGACCGGACGAGAGCAACGCAGCTTGATGCGTGCAACGATCGTTGAAAGCGTGGAAGCCGTCGTCGGTGCGCACGATCAGCACGCTCCACCCTCCCAGCGTCACGGCCAGCTTACCGTCCTCGGGAAACTCGCTTTCAGACGCGATGCTATGCCAAACCTCTTCCATGCGTTCAGATCCTGACCAATGTCTTGCCAATCGTGCGGCCAGACATGAGATCGATGAACGCTTCGGGCAAGCTCTCGAACCCATCGCGCAAGTTGGCCAGCGGGCGCAGCTTGCCCTCGGCCACCCAACCATCCAGCTCGGCCTGCGCCTGCGCCAGCACTTCGGGATAGTCGAAGGTGATGAAGCCCTGCATCTTGATGCGATTGACCACCAGCTGCCACAGCGTCTTCACGCCGAATGGGTGGTCGGCATCGTTGTATTGCCCGATCATGCCGCACACCGCCACGCGGCCATGCAGGCGCATCAAGGGCAGCACCGCCTCCAGCGTCTCGCCGCCGACATTGTCGAAGAATACGTCCACGCCGTCGGGCGCGGCCTTGGCAATCTCTGCAGCGATATCAGGCGTGGCGCGGTAATCGATCGCGGCATCGAAGCCGAGATCGCGGACGACCTGCGCCTTCTCTTCAGAGCCGACCAGGCCGATCACCTTGCAGCCGACCGCCTTGGCGATCTGCCCCACGGTGGAGCCGGTAGCCCCGGCCGCCGCGCTGACGAGTACGGTTTCGCCCGGCTTCGCTTCGCCGATGGTAAACAGGCCGACCCAGGCGGTGAGACCCACCGGGCCAAGCGCCCCCATGTAATGATGCAGGTCAGCGCCGGGTTGTGGCTGGACCTTCTCGATCCCCCAGCTCTGGTCCGAAAGGACGTAGTGATCGGACCATGTTGCGAAGGCGCGCACCAGGGTGCCTTCCGGGTAGTCGGCGTTCCGTGAAGCCACGACTTCGCCCAGCGACATGCCCTTGATCGGGGCATCGATCGCGACGGGCTCGATATAGCTGGGCCGATCGTCCAGAAAGCCACGGATCGCCGGATCGACCGAACCAACCCGCATCCTGACGAGCAGCTCCCCTTCGCCGAGTTCCGGCATCGCCGTCTCCTCCAGGCGGAAATCCTCTACCACGGGCACGCCCACGGGCCGCCGCGCCAACACGATCTGTCTCACTCTTCCCATACCCCGCAGCTTAGGCAGGCGCGCCGCTGCGATATGCTGGCCGAAACGCTAGGTTTCCGCCAGCCATGCCTGCGTCAGATTGCCGGACGGAAGAGGAGTATTATCATGACCATGACGCCTGACGAGATGATCGCCTTTGTGGACCGCCTGTATCAGGCGACGGGAACCGGCGATTGGAACGCGGCGTCAGCGATGGTGACGGACGATTTCTTCATCACCGAGGCCGATGATCTGCCCATGGCCGGTACGTATCATGGCAGGGACGGATTTCGCGATCTGTTCACCAAGGTCATGGGCCTTTGCGATGTGGCCGGGCTGGACCGGATCGAGACGACCGCAGGCAAGGAGTATGCCGTCACCCTGCTCTCGTTCCGCTTCGCCGATCCTGCACTGGCCCCGGCCGAGCTGTGCGAGGTCTTCCGCTTCCGGGATGGCAAATGCTGCGAGATCAAGCCGTTCTACTACGACGCCGCACCGTTCTGGGCCGCTGTGAAGGCCAAGGCCGCCCTGGCCTGATCCCTGTCGCTCCCGGCCTCAGCCGGAAGCACGTACGCAAGACAAAACCGGGCCGACATTGCGTCGACCCGGTTTTCTTATGTCCGAAATATCGGCGGCGGTGCGCCCGATCAGAAGCGCGTGGAAACCTGCAGCACCACCGTGCGGGGCAACGTGGCGAAGCCCAGCTGATCGGCGTGGATGCCGGCCGGCGTGCCGGTGCCGCTGCCGGTCGAAGGACCATCGACCACACCCGTTACGTAGAAGCGATTGGTCAGGTTCTTGCCGATCAGGGCAATCTGCCACTTGTCATCGCTGGCGCCGAAGCGGACCGAGGCATCTAGGTTGACGTAGCTTCCCTGGCGGGAGTCCGGATTGCCGAAGCCCGAGGCGATGTAGCTATCGCTGTAGCGGGCATCGGCGGACATACCGAACTTCAGGCCATTGCCGATCTCGGCATCGTAATTGGCGCCCAGCGTGCCGGTCCATTCCGGGGCCACCGACAGCGGTGCACCGTTCAGGTTCTGGCGCGTAAAGTTGTTGGTGGCGGCGTTCAGCGCAAGATTACAGCCCTCACCCGGCCTCTGGCCCGCATAGCAAGGCGCGAGCGGGAAGTTGGTATAACGCGCGCGATTGTAGTTAATCGATCCATGCACGCTGAACCCGTCGAGCGAACGCGGGGCGAATTCGAACTCGAACTCGGCACCCTTGGTACGCGCGTCGGCGGTCAAGGTCTGGAATGCGAAGATCGGCGAGTTGAAGAAGTCTACCTGCAGATCGCGGTACTTGTAGCTGTA
>NZ_CAXYKL010000270.1:0-5061 GCF_964277725.1 uncultured Novosphingobium sp.
CACGTCCAGTTCGATGTCGGGGGCGGCGAGGATCGTGGCGTCGCGGCTATCAGCCTGCAGGTTCGGAAGGTCTGTCATCGTGCCTCTCGCTAAAGGACCCGACGCTGCGCTGCAACACCGTTCGTGATCCTTCTTCCCTTCGGGTCAGGGCACGGCCACACGCTTCTTAGGAAGAGCGAAACAGGCAATGAAGCGCTCGATCAGATCGTGCGACCCTTCCGCCTCAAGCAGGTTGCCGGGTGATCCGATAGGCTGCTTGCCGTAGAACGAGGCGAGGTAGGCGTTGGCATGGGGCGCGCTGAAGCGAATATCCCAGTCCTTGGCCTCTCTGCCGCAACGCACGATGCGCAACTCGCCATGCGCCATCTCGCCCAGGAACACGTCCGCGCCCACCTCGAACAGGACACGACAGGTCAACTCCCGCGCCGGCTCCCGCTTCAGCATTGTGCGCATCGACAGCATCAGCGACACCGGCGTGAGCGGCAGCATCGGATCGTGCCCGGACGATTGGGTGGACCACCGCCCCAGTTCCTGCATCACCGGCTCCAGCGCCAGCCCCCAGGCCGTGAGGTCGTACAGTTTGGCCGGCACAGGGTTTTCGATCGCCTTGCGTGTTACGATGCCGAGTTTTTCCATCCGATCAAGCCGCTCTGTCAGCACCTTGGCGCTGATGCCAGGCAAGCTGGCGCGAATGTCACTGAAACGACGCCCGCCCAGCATAAGCTCTCTGACGACGGGCAGCGACCAACGCTCGCCGATCAGTTCCATCGCGAAAGCCGCTCCGCAGGCGTCCTGATACCAGCGGCCATGGATTTTCTCGTCCAGGGCAGTTTTATTTTTCAACTTCATAGTTGCCTTTTGTAACTAATCAGGCACGATGACGCAAGAACGAGTCGCCCTGGCCTTATGGGCATTGCGCGAATGTCGGAGAGAGACGATGCCGATCGATCCCCACGCCCCCATCGAAATCACCGCGTTCGAATGGGTGCCCCCCTTCGCCGAAGGCTTCGTAAGAGACCTCAGGCCGCGATGGGCATGCGAGGAGATGGACCTGCCCTACCGCGAGCGGCTGATCAGCGCGATCAAGCGACCCGACTGGTATTTCGAGGAACAGCCCTGGGGCCAGGTCCCTCATGTCCGCGATGGCGAGATTGCCATCTTCGAAAGCGGCGCCACGTTGATCCATCTGGGAGAAAAGGGCGGCCTGCTACCCCGTGAAAACGGCCAAGCGCGCGCTTCGGTCCTCAGCTGGACGCTGGCGGCCTTCAGCAGCATCGAGCCGATGACCTTCGAACTTGGCAACGTCGCGCTGTTCAGCCGCGGGGAGGAATGGGCAACCTTGCGCAAGCCCGGCCTGGTCGCAGCCTTGGGCAAGCGCCTCGATCGGTTGGAAACGGCGCTGGATGCGCGCGATTGGCTGGCAGACGCGTTCTCCATCGCCGACATCGCCATGGTGACGGTCCTGCGGGAGGTCGCCCGAGAAGGTCTGCTGGACACTCGCCCACGGCTGGCGGCCTATGTCGAGCGTGGCGAGGTGCGGCCCGCTTTCCAGACCGCAATCGCCGACCAGATCCGTCATTTCGCCGCGAACGCCCCTGCCCGCGCACCGCAAGGAGTTTGAGCATGGCCTATTACGATGGTTTCGTGATCCCCGTCCCCACCGCGAACAAAAACGCGTTCATAAAGCACGCCTCCACGATCGACCCCGTGTTCATCGAGCTTGGCGCAACCCGCGTGGTCGAGTGCTGGCAGGACGATGTGGCCCACGGCAGGGTGACCGACTTTTTTCGCGCCGTGCAGGCCACTGAGGATGAAAGCGTGGCATTCAGCTGGATCGAATGGCCAGACAAGGCCACGCGTGACGCGGCGATGCCCCGCATAATGACGGCCGGCCCGATCGACCCTCGCGCCGATCCGGCCCAAAATCCCATGCCATTCGATGGCAAGCGCATGATCTACGGCGGCTTCGAGCCGATGGTGACAATCGGCGACTTGTCGGCCGACAGCTACGTGCAAGGCTTCATGCTCGCGGTGCCGACCGCCAAGCGCGAGGCCTACGCCAAGATGGCGGCGGATGCCTGGGACATGTTCAAGGACTATGGCGCCAACGGCGTGATGGAGGCCTGGGGCACCGACGTTCCGCACGGCGACGTGACAGACTTCTATCGCGGCGTGAACGCCACGCCGGACGAGAGCACGGTGTTCTCGATCATGACCTGGCCCTCGCGCGAGGTCTGCCAGGAAGCCGCTCGCAAGATGATGGAAGCGGATATGCCGGCCGATTTCGAAATGCCGTTCGACGCGATGCGAATGGTGTGGGGCGGGTTCGATCCGGTCGTGGTGCTGGGAGAAAAGGCATGACCAACCCTGAAGGCAGCTTCATCTGGTACGAACTGATGACCGCCGATCCCGACGCCGCCAGCGAATTTTATGGCGCGGTGATCGGCTGGCGGGTCCTGCAGCATTCCGATGCTTCTGCAGGCGGCATGGACTATCGCCTGATCCAGCGGGACGATGGCGGCATGGCCGGCGGAATGTCGACGTTGACACCGGAGATGCAGGGCGGCGGCGCCTCCCC
The DNA here is from genome assembly GCF_964277725.1 of uncultured Novosphingobium sp. NCBI lineage: Bacteria > Pseudomonadati > Pseudomonadota > Alphaproteobacteria > Sphingomonadales > Sphingomonadaceae > Novosphingobium > uncultured Novosphingobium sp. The sequence continues at coordinate 2,579 of NZ_CAXYKL010000270.1, forward strand.
GTGCTGGATGCCGTACTTCCACATGGCCGATGTCGATGCCAAAGTGGCGGCGATCATCGCCGAAGGCGGCGCAATGCATATGCCGGCCGCCGACATGCCGGTGGGACGCATCGCCATGGTCTCCGATCCCCAGGGCGTGCCGATCTACCTGATGAACCCCACGCCGCCAGCCGATCGCCCGGATGCCGCCAGCGACGTGTTTGACCCTTTCGCCCCGCAGCGCGTCCGCTGGAACGAACTCGCCAGCCCGGACCAGTCGGCCTCGATGGACTTTTACGCCCGGCACTTCGGCTTCGCCTATCCCGACAAGATGCCGATGGGCGAGATGGGGGACTACTGCTTCATCTCCCATCACGGCCAGACCCTGGGCGCGATCATGCGCAAGCAGGCGCCTGAAGGCCCGACGCTGTGGCTGCCGTATTTGGCGTACCCTCGATCGAAGGCGCGAAGCGGGCGGTGCTGGAACGCGGTGGGCAAGTGGTGATGGGGCCGCACGAAGTGCCAGGCGGAGACTGGATCATCGTGGGCATCGATCCCGGCGGCGCCACGTTCGGACTTGTCGGCCCCCAAGGAGAATGACGCTTCCGTAGCTTGACGCGGAGCCGATGTTGCCATCATGTTCCCAGGCTCGCCGCAAGAGTGGCCGAGTAGATTGACCGGGGAGAGACGGCGTGGCCGATTACACGTTCTACACCAATCCCATGTCGCGCGGGCAAATCGCGCGATGGGCACTGCATGAAGTTGCGGCGAACTACCAGCATGTCATCGTGGACTGGGCGAACAAGCCCGAGGCCTTCCTGAAGGCGAACGCGATGAGCAAGGTGCCCACCATCGTCCACCACGCGCCGGATGGCGACCGGGTGGTGACAGAGGCCGCCGCCATCTGCCTCTACCTTGCGGAAATGCATCCCGAAGCGGGCCTTCTTCCCAACGATGCGGAGACGGCGGACTACTTTCGCTGGACCCTTTTCGCCGCCGGACCGATCGAACAGTGCATCACCTCGCGCGCGTTGAAGTTCGAGCCTTCGGGCAATCAGGAAATGATGGCGGGCTGGGGCAGTTTCGACCGGACGATGAACACGCTGGAGGCCTTCTTGACTGACCGGACCTGGGTCTGCGGCAAGCGATTTACCATGGCCGACGTCTATCTGGGCAGCTCCATCGACTGGGGCCTGACCTTCGGTATTCTCCCCCCGAACGAGGCCCTGGTCGCCTATGCGGAGCGCATCCAGGCGCGACCGGCGTACAAGGCCGCCAAGGCCGTCGACAACGCGCTGATAGAGGCCATGAAGAAATGACCTCCGCGCAGCCACGATCGTCCAGCGTCATCTGTCCACAGGTCGACGGCGAGCCTGAGATCGCGTGATGCTGGCGCTCTATGGTCATCCCTTCTCGTCCTACACGTGGAAGGCGCAGATCGCGCTTTACGAAGCGGGCTTGGAGCACGACTTCCGCGTCGTCGATGGCGATCATCCCGATCATGTGGCGCTTGTTCAATCGGCCGGCCCGCTGGGCAAATTCCCCGTGCTGGCGGATGGCGACCAGCTGGTTTTCGAGGCAACATCAATCATCGAGCACGTGGCGCTGCATCATGCGCCGGACGCCGGCCTGATCCCCACGAACCGAAACGATGCGCTTGTGGTCCGTCAATATGATCGGGTGTTCGACAATTACGTCATGACGCCCATGCAGGCCATCGTGGACGAATATCTGCGCGATGGTTGCCGTCCCGATGTGGCCGGTATCACCGAGGCACGCGATCGGCTGGCCGGCACTTACGCTTGGCTGGAAGACTGGCTGCAAACCTATAGGCCCACTGCATTCACGCTGGTCGAGTGCGCCGCCGCGCCATCGCTGTTCTATGCGGACTGGGTCCATCCGATCCCTCAGTCGCACTCCCGCCTTCTGGAATACCGCGCCTGGTCGCTCGCTCGCCCCAGCGTCAGCCGCTGCATTGAGGATGCCCGCCCTTTCCGTGCCTATTTCCCGCCAGGCGCACCCGATCGCGATTGAGGAGACATCGCATGTCCGCGCCCCTGCATGAGCTGACCATCACCCGCCTGATCGCCGCGCCGCCCGAAAAGGTATGGGATGTCATGACCAACCGGCAAAACGAATGGTGGTGCCCTGCCCCCTGGCGCGCCGAAGTCGACCATCAGGATCGCCGGCCCGGTGGCGCGTGTCGCGTGACAATGTACGGACCTGACGGCGAAGTGATGCCGCAACATGGCATCTACCTGGCTTGGAACGAGGGCCGTCGCTTCGTCAGCACCGACGCCATCGTAGGTGACTTCGAGCCGTCCGGCCCCTTCATGATCGGCATTTGGGAAATCGCCCCGGAAGGCAACGGCACACGCTACACCGCGCGCGCCCGCCACTGGAGCGAGGAGACGATGAAGCAGCACGAGACGATGGGCTTCACCGAGGGATGGAGCGCCTGCGCCGCGCAACTCGCCGGCATCTGTGAAAGCGAAAGCGCAGCT
>NZ_CAXYKL010000271.1:0-4263 GCF_964277725.1 uncultured Novosphingobium sp.
GTCCGCTCCTATAACGAGGCGTTGATCCGCAACCAGCAGCCCGACAGTCTGGGCGAAGTGCTGGAGAATGATCCCACCGTGCGCACCACGCTGGGCTTCGGCACCGCCGCCGAGGTTTTCGTGATCCGCGGGTTCGAGCTGAATTCGGACGATGTCGGTTTTGATGGCCTATACGGTATCACGCCCCGCCAGCTGGTCGCGCCGGAATTGTTCTCGTCCGTCCAGATCATCAACGGTGCCAGCGCCTTCCTGAACGGTGCGGCCCCCGGCGGTAGCGGCATCGGCGGCAGCGTGAACCTGCTGCCCAAAATGGCGGACGGCAATCACACGCGGGCCACGATCGGCTACGTCTCGGACTCGCATTTCACCGGTGCGGTGGATGTCTCCCGCCGGTTTGGCGCGAACCAGGAGTGGGGCCTGCGCCTCAACGGTTCGGCACGCCGTGGCGATATCGCCATCAACGATGAATTCCACTCAAGCTATGTCGTCGGCGGCACGCTGGACTTCAACAACGGCCCGCTGCGCGCTTCGTTGAACGTCAACTTCCAGCGCCTGCGCCAATCGAATTGGCGGCCCAAGGTGGCAATCGGCGGCGCGATCCCGCGCGTACCGGACGCCGACACCAACTATTCGCAGCCCTGGAGCCACATCCAGACGCGCGACATCTTCGGCACTTTCAATCTGGAATGGGATCTCGATGAGCACGCGATGCTCTACTTCAAGGCCGGCGCGCGCGACGGGAAGGAAGATCAGGTCACGGCTAGTGTAACCCTGGCCAATGCGGCCAATGGCGACGCCACGGGCAGCGCGTCCTACGTGCCGCGCACCGACAACAACGAAGCCGGTACCCTGGGCATGCGTGTCAAGCTGGCGGCGGGCGGCGTGACGCAGGAAGTGAACTTCGGCACGTCCGTCGCTTGGCAGACCAACCGCAACGCCTACGACTTCTCAGTGACGCCTTACGCCACGAACATCTACCGGCCCGTGGTCGTGGCACGACCCGCGGGCGGTTTCGCCGGTGGCGATCTGGACGATCCGTTCCCGATCGGCCGCACGCGCGTGGCCAGCGTGTTCGCATCGGACACAATCGGCTTTTGGGACGATCGCATCCTGATCACCGGCGGCCTGCGCCTGCAGGAGATCAAGGCCACCTCCTATTCGTATCAGGACGGCGCTTTGCAGTCATTTTACAAGGAAAGTGCGGTCACCCCGGTCGTTGGCTTGGTGATCAAGCCGGTGCCCGGTCTGTCGTTCTACGCCAATCGCATCGAAGGCCTAATTCGTGGTGAGCAGGCTCAGCCGACAGTCACGATCAACGGGTTGCCGGTGCCGGTCAGCAATGCCGGTCGCTTTCTGCCGCCCATCAAATCCAAGCAGTACGAGGTAGGCGGTAAGCTGACTTTCGGCCGCTTCGATGCCGGACTGGCACTGTTCCAGATCGATAAGCCCGGCGCATATTATCGCCCCGATGCCGAGCGGCCGGGCCTCTATGAGTACGGAAATTTCGCGGTCCAGCGCAATCGCGGGATCGAGTTCACGCTGAACGGTGAGCCGGTGGACGGCCTGCGCGTGATCGGCGGCCTGACGATCCTGGACGCCAAGCTGCGTCGCACCGAGGGCGGCTTGAACCAGGGCAACGACGCGGTCGGCGTGCCCGAGTTGCTGGGCAACGCCAACGTGGAGTGGGACCTGCCGTTTTTGCCCGCGCTGACCTTGACCGGCCGGGTTGTCTACACTGGCAAGCAGGCGGCAGATCTGACGAACACGCTGCGCCTGAATGACTGGACCCGCTTCGATCTTGGCGCGCGCTATCTGGTACCGGTGGGGCAAAGCGCGATGACCCTGCGCTTCAGCGTCGATAACGTTGCCAACAAGCGCTACTGGGCGTCGGCCTTCACCGCGTTCACGGCCTTTGGATCGCAACTGCTGCAAGGCACGCCGCGCACCTTCAAGGCTTCTGCCTCCATCGAGTTCTGATCGGATCGCGGGGCGTCGCCTTTTGCCGGCGATGTCCCGCGTCTATCAACTTCAGCTGGGCGTAACGCCAGCGAGCCATCATGATCCGTGTGTTTGATCCATGACAAGAAATGCGGCTTGTCTCGACTTTGCTATTACATTGGAGATGCTTACATTTGATCGGTTGTTGCACCGAGATCTTCAGAACATAATCCCGGTCAGATAAGCAGGCGCCGCGCAGAAAAAGCGCGGGCGGCGGTACCGGAGAGACCCTGATGCACAGCAGCGTCGCGCTTGCGAGCGCAACCCGTTCAATCGAAAGCCTGGACCCCGCTCTCAAGCCGGACCCTGATCTTGCCGCGTTACTGCGCCAGCCTGAGGCCGCGCTTGCGCAAATGACCCTCGCGGTTTTCAAGGCGTACCGAGATCGCCCAGCTATGGCTTGGCGGAAAGTGCAGGGCGGTCGCCTTGAAAATGATTACACGATCATCGACTATGCCGAATTGGAAAGCCGTGTTCTTCATACGGCTTCCGCGTTCCGCCATGATCGCGCCCTTGGCCTTGTGCCAGGAGATCCCGTGGCGATCATGGCCTTCGCCAATGTGGATTTCGCCACGCTGAATCTAGCGCTGGGGCTTTGCGGGCTACCAATCGTCCCGCTGCAGACCACTGCCGCGACCGAACTTTTGGCGGGTATGATGCAAGAGGTGAAGCCTCCCTGCATCGCCACGGCTCTCGAACATCTTGAGACATCCGTAACCCTGGCGATAGGATGCACACAAACCCGTTGCGTGATCGTTTTTGATCATGACGGATTGGACGAGTACGACCAGACCAGGATTGCGGAGCAACAGGCGCGATTGGCTAAGGAACGCCCGGGACTTCAGATACTGCCGTTCAGCGCCCTGCGCGCGCGGGGCGCTAACCTCCCGCAGGCACAGCCTTACCAGCCTGCTCCCGGCGAAGATCCGCTGGTGATCGTGTATTATACCTCTGGAAGCACTGGCACGCCAAAGGGGGCCATGCACAACCAGCGGCTAGTCAAAGCCGCCTGGGCTCAAGTGAGAGACCCTGCGCCGATCGTTCTCAATTATCAGCCGCTCAACCATGTCTTTGGCATGTTCTATCTCTGGCTGACCTTCGCCAACGGAGGGGTCACCTGCTTTACCGGCCGCAGCGATCTGAGCACGTTGATGGAGGACATTGCAAAGGTCAGGCCGACTACGATGGCGCTGGTTCCGCGCATCTGCGAACTGATCCAGCAGCGTTTCATGGCGCAGCATCCGGATCTTCCTGATGGTGAGCTAGATTGGGCGCTGGCGCGGTTTCGCCAGACGGCATTGGGTGGCCGCATGACGGATGCGGTGGTTGGTTCAGCCCCGCTCGATCCTGCGCTTCGTGCCTTTACCGAGCGGCTGTTGGGGCGCCCGATCATCGACGGCTATGGCTCGACTGAGTCTGGTAGCATCACGCTCGACCAGAAAGTCACGCGCCCGCCAATCATCGACTACAAGCTTATCGACGTTCCTGAACTTGGCTATTTCATTACAGACAAGCCTCATCCGCGCGGCGAGTTGTGTATCAAATCGCAGAACATCTTCGCAGGCTATTTCGGCCGCCCGGACCTCACCGCAGCGGCCTTTGACGACGAGGGCTTCTACCGGACCGGTGATATCGTGGCCGAAGTGGAGCCCGACCGACTGGCCTATCTCGATCGTCGCAACAACGTGATGAAACTGGCGCAAGGTGAATTTGTCGCGATAGCGCCGCTGGAATCGTTGTATTCCCGCGGCGATCCGGCGATTTCTCAAGTCTATCTCTACGGCAACAGCGCGCGCGCATACCTGCTTGGCGTCGTCGTGCCGAACCTTGATGCTCTTCCGCATGACCTCGACGAAGTGGCCATCAAAGAGCGATTGCTCTCGGCGATCCGGCGCATCGGCATCGAAGCGGGTCTGAACGCTTACGAGATTCCGCGCGATATTATCGTTGAGCTTGAGCCTTTCTCGGTTGCGAATGGCTTGCAGTCAGCGCTGGCCAAACATCTGCGGCCGGCGTTTCGCATGCGTTATGGCGAACGGCTGGAGGCGATCTACGCCGCGCACGCCGACGACCAAGCAACCGAGATCGACAATCTGCGCCGCAATGGCCGTGATCGGCCAATGGAGGAAACGCTCCGTCGGGCTGCCGCCTCTGTGCTTGGCCTGGATGCGGGCAAGATCGCCGAACGGGATTCCTTTGCCGCACTTGGCGGAGATTCCCTGGCTGGCCTGTCCTATGCCCTGCTGCTGGAGGATATCTACGGCT
>NZ_CAXYKL010000272.1:0-26255 GCF_964277725.1 uncultured Novosphingobium sp.
TGATGGAGAGATGCCTATGGACATGGAATTGAGCGGCAAACGGGTGCTGGTCACCGGCAGCAGTTCAGGTATTGGCGCCGCTATTGCCGAGGCCTTTTGCCAGGAAGGAGCCAAGGTCGTCGTTCACGGTCGCGACGAAGCGAAAACGCAGGCGGTGGTGCAGCGTCTGACGGATGCGGGTGGCGACGCGCGTTTCGTGATAGGGGAACTCAGCAGCGAAGACGTCTGCGCTGCTGTTGCCAAGCAGGCGGCGGAGTGCTTTGGTGGCCTGGATATCCTGGTGAACAACGCCGGCGGTATGGCCGCCGCAAACCGGCCGGACTCGACCGCGGAGAGCTTCAATCGACCGTGGCTGGAAACACCGTGGGATGATTGGCGCTGGACGTACGAGCAGAATGTGGGATCATCGGTCCGTCTGATCCAGGCGTTCGCGCCAGGCATGATCACGCAGGGCTGGGGGCGCATCATCAATATTTCCAGCGCCTCCGCCACGCAGACCGAGCCCGATCTGGCCGATTATCAGCCGGCCAAGGCTGCCATCACCAATATGACGACGGGCCTCGCCAAATCGCTTGGTGGCACCGGGGTGACGGTCAACACGGTCACGCCCGGGACAATTGCCACCGAAGGCGTTCGTAACGGGTTCGTCCTTTGGGCCAAGCAGCTGGGTTGGGAGACCGACGATTGGGCCGAGATCGAGCGCCGCTTCACAAGCGAAGTTATCCCTCAGCCGACCAAGCACTTTGGCCGCCCCGTGGATATCGCTCGCATGGTGGTGTTTCTTTCCAGCCCGCAGGCCAGCTACATGACAGGCGGTAACTACCGCGTCGACGGGGGGCAGTGCCGCTCTGTCAACTGATGAGATGCACTGGGCCGACCAGTGCAACGAAAGTTAGAGAGCCCCGCCCCCCTTCAATTGGATGCCACGGGGGGCCGGGCTCTCTTCCGGATCAAGCCTGATTGTGCCGTTTGCCCACCGCATCCTTCGCCGCGATGTAACCAAAGGCAAACGCCGGAGAGATACTGGCGCCGGGGCCGGGATAAGAGCGCCCCATTACCGATGAAGTACAATTGCCGGTGGCATACAGCCCCTCGATGATCGAGCCGTCGGAGCGCAGCACGCGCGCATGCTCGTCCGTTACCACACCGCCAAACGTGCCTACGTCACCCGGGAAGATCCGCGTGGTGTAGAAGGGGCCCTTGGCGATAGAGCCAACACACGGGTTGGGCTTGTGCGTCGGATCGCCGCGGAGACGATCGTATTGGCGCTCACCCTTGTGGAATTCCTCGTCCACGCCGGTTTCGGCATAGCGATTATAGCGTTCGATCTGGGCGGCGAGCCCATCGGGATCAATTCCGGCCTTCGCAGCAAGCTCGGCGATGGTGTCCGCCTTGATCAGGAAACCGGATTCCAGCCACTGCTTGATCGGCTTCATGCCCGGCATCAGCGACGCGTAGGCATAATTGCGCATCGCCCTGTCATCGAAGACCGCGAATGCGGGGACGGCATCGTTCTCATACAAGGCTTCGCCAAGCTCCATGTACGAGTTGGCCTCGTTGACGAAGCGATTGCCGCGCTTGGTAACCCAGATGTAATGCGGGACAGCGATTTCGCCGACATGCATGAACGGGTAGGGCGTGCCGTCCTTTCCGTGCGCGCCGGCAGGCAACGATCCATCGGCGTTGAGCGAGGTCGGCACCCAGACGGCCATGTCCAGGTTCTCGGTATCCGCGCCGTGGCGGATCATTTCCTCGATCATTTCGCCGGTGTCGCCCGGATTGGCGTTGGTCCACTGATTGCTGATGGGCTTGCGCTGGTACTTTTGGCGCATTTCATCATTGCGCGCAAAGCCGCCGACGTTCATCAGCAGGCCGTAGCGGCTGCGCACGGTCTTGCGCTGCCCTTCATGAACCCCGCTTACCGCGACGATCCTGCCGTCCTCTTCGATGAGTTGGTCACTCGCAAATCCGGAGATGATGGGTATTCCCCGCTTTAGCGTCATTTCCAACATCCGCCCCTGAATCGCTGCGCCGTGGGCAGCGATGTGACGCCCGAGGATCTTGTTCTTCGCAACAGCCAAAGCGAGACGGGCCATGATTTTCTTGGCGGCAAAAGAGCGTTTGACCATCAACATCTTGATCAGCGGCAACGAGGGAAACGGGATGCCGATGAAAGGAGCGTAGCGCGAAAGCTTTTCTTCCCAGGGGCCGAGATTGCGCAGGTCGTAAGGCATGGCAACCAGCGATCGGCCCCGTGGCTGGCCGCCATCGCGATCGTCGTAGTAGTCCGACCAGCCGTCGGGATACTCAAACTCCATGCCCTGATCTTCCAGGAACTGGATCATCTCCGGAGCTTCGTCCAGGAACGCCTCGCGGCGGGCTTCCGTTGTGCCCTTGCCGACGAAGTCCACAGTTGCCGCTAGATACCGACGGCCTAGTTCCTTCGTGTCGTGGACGCCATGTCGCTTGATGACGTGGTTGTTTGGCACCCACCACACGCCACCCGAAAAGCCGGTCGAGCCGCCAATCTTATCCCGCTTTTCCAATATGACGGGGTTCAGGCCAGCGAGTTTGGCGTAGATAGCGGCGACCATAGACCCGCCGCCGCTGCCCACGATCACGAAATCGTATTCCGGCTGCAGCGTGAATGACTCTGGGGGCGGAAGGGCCATCGCAGAATGTTCCTTGTAAGACGAATTCACAGGTGTTCACCATTGCGCGGCATCCGTGAAATCCGCCAGTGGCGCAGTGTCACCATCAGCCGCGTGATTTTGCTGAGCGGACATCGTGTGGACAGTGCTCGGGCATAACGGTCGGCAGCGACGCTGGTGTTTTGCAAAAGGACTTGGTCGCTAATGTGATCGTATACCCGGAGACAAGTTACTGTGCTTCCAATTCTTCCACTGCACGCAACACATTGTTCCGCGTCACCTTGCCTACTGCGTTCACTGGCATGCTGGGCAAGATATGCACAGATTTCGGCGCCCGCACCGAACCCAGTTCGGCCTTCGCAAAACTGATGAGTTCGTCTGGCGAAACCGAAGCATCGGCAGAAAGGACGACAGCGGCTTCGACACGTTGACCCCAGTAGTCATCTGGACGAGCAATCACGGTAACGTCGACGATATCGGGGTGTGTTCCCAAGACGGCTTCCACATCCGTGGGATAAACGTTGAATCCGCCCGTGATGATGACATCGCGCAATCGATCTTTAAGGAACAGGTAGCCGCGTTCGTCAAACGACCCCAGGTCTCCGGTGTGCAGCCAGCCGTTGACGATGGTTTGTGCAGTCAGGTCCGGACGGTTGAGGTAGCCCCGCATAACCAGGTCGCCACGTACGACAACTTCGCCGGTTTCACCCGGGGGCAGGAAGGTTCCGTCCGGCGCCATGATTTGTACTTCATTGAAGGGGCAAGGCCGGCCGACCGACAGCAAGTTAGCTTCATCGGCCAGTTCCGATGCCGTGATCGCGGTGATCATGGTAGGTGCCTCGGTCTGGCCATAAATCGCGGCAAGATGAGGGCCGAAAACCTCGTGCGCCTGCCGCATCCGCGTGGGCGACATGGGCGCCGCACCGTATATCAGGTGCTTGATACCAGAATAACGCGTTCCGGTGGCCTGAGCATGATCGATCAACGAATATATCAGGGTCGGCGGCATGAAGCTGGCCGTTATGCGTTCCGCAACGATGGTTTCAGAGATCGCGGGGGCCTTGGCTCCGTCCATTAGGATATTGCAGCCCCCCGCCGCCATCACGGGCAACAGGAACGTACCGGCTCCATGCGTGAGTGGCGCGACGAGCAACATCCGTTCCTGCTCGTCAAACCCAAACGTCGCCAGCATGCTGGCGATGCAGCTCATAAATGCGCGGTACGGCTGGAGGACGCCTTTGGGGTTGCCGGTCGTTCCGCCCGTGAACTTGATGGCGGATATCCCGTCCTGCAGGCGGGCGATATCCGCCGGGCGTTTGCCGAAATGACCCTGAATGATATCCTGGATTGAAAGACGATCGTCGGACGGTCCCGCCATCGTTACGATGGGGCAACCTGCCTTTTCAAATAGAGCCGCAAAATCATCGTCCGCGAAGATCAGGGATAAATCCGACGCCTCAGCAATTCCAGCCAACTCGGCGGGGGAATTGCGCGGATTGAGAGGAACCCAGGTGTGACCTGACGCGAAGATGGCCAGCATGCTGACGACATGCTGCCAGTTATTGTGCCCACACGCGCCGACACGGGACTGCGGCTGTGGCAACTGCTCCTGTAAGTAACTCGCGACCGCTTCGATCTGGCCAACGAGATCTCGATAACTCATCCTGATAGGCCCATCGATGAGAGCCTCACCATTCGGGTTAAGGCGCAGTCCCCGATAAAGCATATGAATCGGAAGCATAAATCCGCAAAACCCCACAGGCCATCGTCCCAGAAAGCGCCGTGGTGACGCATCTGCTTCGATCGCATTCCCCATTCGCGATTAATTCGCGGATGTACCGGTCTGTTAGCTGACGTTTACCAACCCGCGCGGCGTCCACTTCATATCCGTGGCAAAGCCTAGCAGATCGTGGCCACAATCGCGGAGCGCCTTATCCGAAACCACCAAATGCTGCGTGGCGGAGAGGCTATCGCGGAACGCTCGCTGAAGCCAACCGGCACGAAGCCCCGCGCCGCCACTGACGCGATGGGCGAATATCGAATTCTCCATCATCACGGTCGTAGCGTGGCTGAGCGCGAGCCGGATCAAGGTGAACTGGCGCAGAGCGACAGCTTCGCCCTGGCTGATGGTTTCAAGTACATCGTTCCAGACTTCGTAGCAAAATGCACGAGCTGCCCGCAGTTTGCCCTCGGCCGCCGCGAACTCCTGCTTAAAAGCGTCCGATCCAGCCAGATCGCGCCCACCTGACGACTGTGCCAGCTTGGCTAGTTCGTCTAGAACGTGACGGCCGTGACCCAAGGCAAAACCAGTGTGACCCAATGCGCTGAGGCCGACAACACCGATGCGGAAGCCCTCACCACCGCGCTTTCCGACAATCTCCGAAGGCAAATGGGTAAACTCGCCCGGGACGAACAGATCGGTCACCGCGTAGTCGACGCTACCTGTGGCGCGCAGGCCTAAGACGTCCCAATTGCCGAGCATTTCAGCATCCTTCGTAGGAAAGATGAAGATGCGGGCTTCGGGCGTATTCGTTCCGGGTAACACACGCGGCGCACCGTCCTCATAGACTATCGCACCAGCGTGGATGAAATCACTGTTCAGGCAGCCGCTGCCGTATGACCAACGTCCGGAAAGGCGGTATCCATCACCCTCGACTACGGCCTTCCCAGTCGGCGCGCCGGCACCGGCAACCACCGGGCGACCATTACCGAACAAAGCCTGGAAACCCTCATCCGGCAAGAAGCCGGCGGCCGATGCAGTTGCGACGTTGGCGGCCATCATCACCCACCCGGTAGCAGCATCGATGTTGCACATCGCTTCCACGATCGACAACACTTCGACCGGGTTTGAATCCATCCCGCCGACTTCGCTGGGCACCATCAAGCTGAAGAAGCCTGCGTCGCGCATAGCCGAGATCGATTCCTGACTAACCTGACCAGCGGCTTCGTTCGCTTCCGCCTTGCTGGCCAAGAATGGAGCCAGACGTTTCGCTTCGACCAACAACGGCCATTCCGCACGATTGCTAAGCAAGTCCGTATTGTGGATCATAAGTGAATATCCTCAAAATGAGAACAGATGGACCTTATTACTGCAAGAGACCTGAATATGTCTTAGCACGCAGTCCAGCCTCCGTCCTGCGTGATGACCTGCCCGGTGAGGTAGGCCGACGCAGGAGAGGCAAGATACAGGGCCAGACCCAGAATTTCGCTGGCATCGCCGCGCCGCTTCATCGGGATGCGACGGTTCATCTCAGTGTAGAAGCGCTCCTCTTCCTCGGCAGTCCGCTCACGGCGGCGGCCGTCACCCAGACGAGTGCCGCCGTGCCAACCGGGAGCGATCACGTTCGCGCGGACTTTTTCCGCCGCATACTCAACCGCTACCTGACGAGTGAAGCCGATTACGCCGGCCTTTGCTGCAGCATAATCAACGCTGGACGCAGGGAAATCGGGAAAATAACCGCCCAGACCAAGGATCGACGCCACATTGATGATCGAGCCACCGTTCGTACGCATCTTGGGTAGCATCGCACGGGTCATGAAAAACGTCCCAGTCAGGCTGATGCCCACGCCACGCGTCCAATCATCGGTGGATAGCTCATGTGTCATCGTCGGCGGCGTAGCCACACCGGCAAAATTAACCAGAACGTCCAAGTTTGCGCTACCCAAGGTCTCTACAGAAGCGGAAACCGAGTCCTCGTTCCAGACGTCGAGCCGGCAAGGGTCAGCTTGGCCGCCCGAAGCGACGATGGCGTTTGCCACCTCGTCAGCCCTGCTTAGATCAATGTCCGCGCAAATCACGCGAGCGCCGACCGCCGCATATCCTTCGGCGATAACTCGACCAAGACCGCTGCCGCCGCCGGTGACCAGAGCAGTTTTGCCTTTCAGGCCGAAAAGATCGTCTAGTAATGCCATGCCGAACATATGCTTTCGAATGAAATGGTGGGGAGCGCGATGGAATCAAGACAACGCGACTAAGCCTTGGGCTATGGTTCTATTTTGAAATCTGGAGGGCCTAAGTGTCAACGAACGGCTGCTTTGCATTACATGGCGGATAGTTCATCCGCGAAAGCCCGGTTTTCCGCCAATTTTGCCGGAAATTGCGGGCGCACTGCCAAGGCGCAAAACCGGTAGATACGCCTCGGCTTGAAGACATTGCCCAAAGGGGCAAGATACACATCGGGCGGGTAAAGCAGCGGCGCGAGGCGTCGATAAGCAACAGTCGCTAAAAACAATAGCCGTCAGCCTATTATGAAGCTGACGGCCCAAGAAAAGGTAAAATGTCCGCTTGCGTCCAGATAAAATTTATTCGGCGTCCGTCTGAATGTGAGCAGCAAAGCCCGCTGGGGCGCTTGCCGCTATTTGCTCTCTGAGTTCAAAGGCTTTTTCCGTGTAGTCGCCGCCACCCTGGGGTCGGAAAGGAATGGGCGGAATAGTAAAGAGCGTCCGCATCCGTTCCCGCACGCCCTCGACCACTGCAGGATATTTCTCTCCCAGATGATGCGTACCGTGGACCAGCAGCGAAGGGAGTACATCAAACCCAGGATAATACAGCATTCCATGAGTGATCGGGAACAGCAGGTCGTTGATGGGGCCATTGACTCCCCGTTCGCTAAAATAAGACTCTTGACCGCCCACCATGACCATCAACATGGCGCGCTTGCCCGCCATCCGGCCCGCGCCATAACGCTCGCCCGTCAATTGATAACCAACGCCTGCCGTCCAGACGCGATCAATCCACCCCTTCATGATGGCGGGCACGGAGAACCACCAAAGCGGGAATGCGAAAATGACCGCATCCGCCCAGAACACCTTTTCCTGCTCGTCCAGGACGTCTTGCGAGAATTCTCTGGCAGCGGCCGCCTTCATGGAGGCGACGGTCGGGCGCAGCGGCTCCGCGGGATCGACAGCAGGAAAATCCTCACGGTCGACCACGGTCTTGAATTTCATCGCGTAAAGATCGCTGAGTTGCACTTCGTGACCATCGGCCCTGAGCTGATCAATCGCGATGTCGCGCAAGGCGTTCGTCAACGACGCCGGCTCGGGGTGGGCCGACACAATCAGGATTTTCATAATTCAGGCTTTCAACGATGACTGTTTGCGTAAGGGCAAGAGCCGCTCGGCCATTAGGTAATGTGCGTTGTTCCCCAGTGTCAACGAGCACGGTCTCTGAGGATACGGCCGGTTGGTGATGTTTACGAGTGTGCCGATCTGCCACAAGGGCGAGGCGCTTTCAGGTTTGACTCAAAGACTTAGTAAAGGCTTGCATCGAATGTCGCGCAGCGTCTCGTTGCGGCGACGGCCCGTGCAGGCGCTCATCGCGAACGATATGTCGTTTCACAAGGCATCAAAGATGTGATTGTGGCCACTTGCCGTCGCGGTGCGGATGGCTGAAGGTCCTTTTGTTTGCGTAGATTGTGGCAAGCCGACGGTCTGCGTTACCAGATGCTTGCTTACTATCATCAGTGAACCGGACGACCGCACTCAGGGGCCGGTCTTTCTGACATTGCAGGCTAAACCCAATAAGTCCGAACACTATGATTTTGCGCATCCTACTGTTGAAGAAGGTTTTTTGATGACGGCCGTCACGCCATTCAAGATCGCCATCTCCGATGATCGCCTGTCCTGGATCGGGGACCGCGTTCGTTGTTTCGATTGGGACAGCTTCCCTGACGCTGGTGGTTGGTCCGCGGGTATTGCCAAACAGGCCCTGCGCACGATCACGGACCGCTGGATCGGCGGTTACGACTGGCGCGCCGAAGAGGCTGTTTTGAATGAGTTGCCGCAGTTTCGGTGCGAGATGGACAAAGGGACTTTGCACTTCATCCATATCCAAACGCCGGGTGGCGCATCGCGCCCGCCGGTCTTGTTGCTGCATGGATGGCCTGGGTCATTCGCCGAGTTTCGCGACTCGGCCCTCCGCCTGGCCTATCCTGAGCGGTTTGGCGGCGATGCCGCCGACGCACTGGATCTGGTGATCCCCTCGCTGCCAGGGTTCGGGTTTTCGGGTAAGCCGGCAGGCCCCATCGGCACCCGGACGGTGGCACGAACTTTACACGATTTGATGACCCGGGTGCTTGGCTATGAACGTTACATTGCCCAGGGCGGGGATTGGGGCAGCACCACGGCATCATGGCTGGCACACGACTATCCGGATGCTTGCGTGGCGCTTCATGTCAACATGATGATCATGGGCCATGCCGGTGTGACTGCTGAAACCGACGAGGAGCGGCAGTACCAAAAGCTGCAGATGAAGTGGCGCGAAGCGGACGGCGGCTATTCACACATCCAGAGGACCCGCCCGCAAACGCTGGGATTTGCGTTGCAAGATAGTCCGGTGGGAACGGCCGCTTGGATACTGGAAAAGTTTGCGATGTGGTCGGACGTGCCTTGGAAAGATGGTGCGCCCGATCTCCTGGCGGGCTATTCGATCGACCATCTGCTGACCAATGTGATGCTGTATGTCGCTACCGGGACGATAACCACATCGGCCTGGATATATCTCGGCAATTCGAAAGAGAAGGCGTTCCAGCTAGAACATCCGATCACTGTACCTACGGCGATGGCATCATTTCCCGATCCTCTGTTCAAGCCGCCGCCCCGCAGCCTGCCGGAAAGAAGCTATAACATCGTGCGTTGGACAGACATGCCCCGCGGCGGCCATTTCGCCGCGATGGAGCAGCCCGACCTTTTCGCTGACGATGTGCGCGCATTCGCCCTCACTGTCGTGTGACGATGGGCCCAAGCGGCAAATCGGGCATCGCTCAGGAACCGAAATAATTGGCCCGATGGCCTGATATGTAGACGGAGGTTACGATGACTGCACACATGGTCGCGATGATATATACCGATGATTTCAGCTGGATCGCTGAGTATTCCGCTAATGTACCACAAATCGTTGCAAAGTACGGCGGCGAATATGCTTTCACGTCGGCTGGTGCCGTTACAGTAGCCGAGGGTGACCTGCCTGTCCCCTCAGGCGTTGGCACGTTCAATTTCCCATCGTGCGATGCCATCATGCAATTTTTGAATTCGGAGGAGTATCAGCCGTTCATCGAATTGCGAAATCGCCACTCGAAAACACAAATCTTGATATTTGAGGGACGCGCGTAGGGCTTTTCTCCCTCAGGAGAAAGAGCAGCAGCGTTAACAGCGCGACGTAATCAAATTTCCGAAGGGGTAATGGGGGTGTGATGCACTGATGCACGAGATAGGCCTTGCCTATCCCGTGCATCAGAATTGCGCAGTCTCGAGGCGGGGCCGCTATCCCTGCTTTCAGGCAGGGACGATCTCGGACAGCGGATGCCCGATGATGCTAGCCAGCCGCCAGTTCGTTCCATCGCCATGGACGATGTACGTTCCCCCGGTGATTTCTTTTTCTCGTCCGCCAGCATAGTGACGCGCCACTTCGACGCCAGCCAGTGCCGCATGCTCGCCGAGCATCCTGACGGTGCACGAAACAAGCTCGCTTCGCAAAAAATCCTGTTCCAGCAGGCCGTTGCGCATAGCGTTCATCTTGTCGATGAATTCGTCAGCGGTATAGGCTGTGGCGATCGTCGGACCGATAATCCACGAGAACGGCAGATGGTAAGATGCCACGGCGGTCTCGAAGTCGCCCGCGCTGAACAAGTCGATATAATCGCGCAGGAGGGTTTCTATCTCGGCGACGGAATTTTGGTTGGTCATCAGGGTATCTCCCGCGCAAATCGGATGCGCTTTTCGCCGCTTTTTTAGTATTGCATTTCCGGTATCATGACTTTCGCACCAGTGAAGTTTTCCTCAAGCTTGATCTGGCAACTGAGGCGGCTGGTAGGGCGTCGCTCGCTGGCTACGATATCGAGCATGTCAACTTCGCCCTCTGATGGAGCGTCGATCCGGTCGAACGAAGCTTCGTCCAAAAAGACATGGCACGTGCCGCAGGACATCGACCCGCCGCATTCGGCAGCGACGCCTTCGACACCGTTATCATAAGCGACCTGCATGACGGTGTCCCCCGTCATGCCTTCCACTTCCTGGCGCTCCCCGGTGAAAGTAACGAATTCAAACCGGACTTTCTGCTTTTCCATGATGATCTCTCTTTAGTGGGCCAAGCTTTTTCAAAGCCAGCCCGCAATGTAGCAATTTCAGCCGTTCAGCCGTTCAGCCGTTCAGCCGTTCAGCCGGACGGGCAAGCGGGTCGGGCCGCGGAACGTCAACACGCCGGCAATCTCGATCTCTTCGTCCGGGATGAGCGTCATGTTGGGAAAAGCCGATGTCAGTTCTTCGATCATCATGCGGATTTGCATCCGCGCGATCGGTGCACCCATGCAAAAATGAATGCCGTTGCCGAAGGCCACGTGTGACCGCGCGTTCTTGCGCCGAATGTCGAAGCTGTCACCGTTCTCATACGTGCCTTCGTCCCGACTTGCCGACGCCAGCGAAAGCAGCAGCTTCGTGCCTTTCGGAAGGCTCACGCCGGCAAGTTCGAAGTCCTCTTTCGCCATGCGTCGCCAAGCCACGACCGAGGAAACATAACGTAGCCCTTCCTCCACCGTGTTCGGGATCAGGGAAGGGTCCTCCACCAGGGCCTGCCAGTCTTCGGGGCGACGCAGCAATTCGAGCAAAACGTTAGCGGAAGCGTTCGAAGTCGTCTCGTGGGCGGCCAGCAGCAACGCGAACGTCAGGCTCTTGATTTCATTTTCCGTCAGCCGCGTATCGTCGCCGCCACGGGATGCGAGCAGCCAGCTGGGATAATCATCGCCTGGGTTGACCTTGCGCTGCTCAACCAAGTCGCAGGAAAAGCGCCAGAAATCCAGCAGGTCGTCCGCCGCGGCCATCTGTTCTTCCCGCGTGGGATGGCCATGCATCAACTTGACGCGCAGTTCAGTCCAAGATTTGATCCGGCGGGGATCGATGTCCTTCACGCCCAGCAGCAAAAAGGCGATGAGCGCCGGCAGTTCGTAAGTGATCGCGTCGACCAGATCGACGGTGTCCTTGCCTTCGATGGCCGCGACGTAGCTCTGGACCAAGGCACGGACTTCCGCTTCGAACGATTGCAGCTTCTTCGGATTTAGGAAGCCCTGCACATGGCTCCGGATGCGAGTATGCCGGGGCGGATCGCAAGCCACCTGTACACTCTCGTTCGTGAACCCTTGATCCACCAGATACTGCAGCAATTCTGGCGGCCATGGCACAACCGGCTGCGTCGCGACGACGGCGGAGAAACGCTCATGATCGCGCAGGACCGAAATGACGTCCGCGCGCCGCGTTACGACCCAGTAGTCGATCAGCGGCGAATAAAAGATTGGTACGTCCTGGCGAAATTCAGCCAGGAGCTGATGCATGCCTTCGTGTTCGAAAGGATGAAATCGCTCACCCGCATCATGCATCGGAACCCCGGCCGGAATATCGCTATGTTGAAGCTGCGCCTGCGTCATGGAAATCCATTCACCCTATCATTCGGCCCATCTCTGGGGCCGCTTATTCAACTGGCTACCTTCAAAGCTTAGCGATGCCGAACAATCGAACGACAAGACGCGACCGGTGTACCCTTACAAGCTAGAGGCGCGGCAGCAATGCTCCACAAGGCTTACGGGATTTTAGATTTGTTCCTAGTCGATGGAAACCCTAGGCGCTCGACAGCCTATTCCCATCAGCATTCTGATAAACGTGGGGCCACCACAGGAAAGGCCCGGCCCTGCCTGATGCGATGAGCGGCCAAAAGAGATGCGCGATGCCTTGAAAAGCAGCAGCCGCGACAATCCCATTGGCCTACAATTCTAAAGCGCCTTATTCGCTGGCCCGCCACGCTATCACCATCTTGATTGGGGTGCCGACAAGTGGCTTCTGCGCGCGACGACCCTTGCTCCGACGCCCGGCACTTGTGTAGTTCCACGCTCCACTGGAGCTCGCGGGGCTCGATCGGCTGTTGGCTGGCATCGCCTTAACCCGGTTATGCCTTGCTTCAAATTAAGGTGTTAACGTGCGGTCGGACTCGGAAGTCTACATTGTCGGCTCGGGGATGACGGCACTCGGAAAGTTTCCGGATCGTCCGCTACGCGCCATGACCGCTATGGCGGTTGACAAGGCCCTGGCCGATTCCGGGCTGGACAATCCATCCATGATAGAGGCGGCTTGGTTCAGCAACACGCGCCAGGCTCTTCTGGAAGGGCAGAACGGGATCCGGGGCGAAGTGGCGCTGCGTCACAGCGGGATCACGGGCATCCCGATCACCAATGTTGAGAACGCCTGCGCCAGTGGCAGTACCGGTTTTGCCAATGCACTCGCGTACTTGAACGCGGGCATGGGCGATGTCGCACTGGTGGTTGGCGCGGAAAAGATGTTCTTTCCGGACAATCGGGACGGCATGTTCCGGGCCTTTCGCGGCAGTACCGACGTGCTGGAATTTGACAGCCAGATCGCCGCTCTGCTCTCACTGGCGGACGGTATGCCGATCCCCGATGGCATTGAACCAGCTGCTGAGCGCAGCGTATTCATGGATATCTACGCCGCCTTCGCGCGTTATCACATGGCGCATTACGGCACGACGCCACACCAGATCGCCGCCGTCGCTGCGAAGAACCATCATCACTCGACGATGAATCCGGATGCGCAATATCAGTTCGACATGTCGGTTGAGCAGGTCCTGGCCGATAAGCCGGTGTCGTGGCCTTTCACCCGTGCGATGTGCGCGCCCATCAGCGACGGAGCCGCCGCCATGGTGCTGTGTACGGGGGCTGCCCTGAAGCGGTTCAACGCCGATCGCGCCGTGCGCGTGGCGGGCTGCGCGCTCGTCTCCGCCACGGATCGCAGCCCGGATGACCTGGACAATCACGTCGGCCGCCGCGCCGCGCTCAAGGCGTACGAACAGGCGGGTGTCGGGCCCGATGCCATGTCGGTAGCCGAAGTGCATGACGCCACTGCTTTTGCGGAGATCCTGCAGGTGGAAAACCTTGGCTTTTGCGCCAGGGGCGACGGTGGGGAAATGGCGACATCCGGGGCCACGGCTCTGGGTGGGCGCATTCCCGTGAACCCTTCGGGCGGCTTGCTTTCGAAGGGGCACCCGGTCGGAGCGACGGGGATCATTCAGCTTCATGAACTGGTGACGCAGCTGCGCGGGGACGCCGGGTCCCGGCAGGTGGCAGACGCGCGCTGGGCGATTGCCGAGAACGGCGGGGGTTTCCTTGGCTACGAAGAGGCGGCAACAGCTGTCACCATCCTTGGCGGCGCATGAGCGCCACATTTACCCGAACTAGAAGGTCTAACCCATGAAACTGACCAGTTATATCGGATCGGACGGACGCGAGAGCTGCGGCATCGTGACGGGAAGCATCGATCAACCCGAGGGCATCATCGACCTTGGCCCGCGCTTTCGTTCGTTGCGTGAACTGCTGGCCGATCCCGAAGGCCTGGCGTTCGCACGCTCTCAGGCACACGGCGAGGCCAATGTCTCGTTCGCTGACGCGCAACTGCTGCCCGTCATTCCTGATCCCAGCAAGATTTTCTGTGTGGGCGTGAATTTCGCAAGTCACGTCAAGGAGACGGGCCGTGAAATGCCCGCCAAGCCGATGATCTTCCTGCGCTTTGCAGAAAGTCAGGTCGGCGCCAATCAGCCGATGCTTTGCCCGAAGGTGTCCGATCAGTTCGATTATGAAGGCGAACTTGCGGTGATCATCGGGAAGCGTTGCCGCTATGTGCCTGAGGACAAGGCGCTGGATTACGTGGCGGGCTACTCCTGCTACAACGATGGCAGCGTTCGTGATTGGCAGCGGCATACGCAGCAGTTTTCGCCAGGCAAGAACTTCGTTGAAACCGGCGCCTTCGGCCCCTGGATGGTGACGCGGGACGAGATCGCTGATGTATCGGCGCTTTCGATGAAGACCCGCCTCAACGGTCAGGAAGTTCAGGCCGCGACCCTCGACGACCTGATCTTCGACGTCCCGGCACTGGTATCCTATTGCTCGTCCTTCATCACATTGCAGCCGGGTGACGTGATCATCTGCGGTACGACCGGCGGCGTCGGCGCGTTTCATAAACCGCCGCTCTGGATGAAAGAGGGCGACACCGTCGAGGTGGAGATTTCGGGTATCGGGATTCTGCGCAACAGCATCGCCAAGGAAGCGCCGGATTTCGCCATCCTCTGAAGTGCGGCCGCATCACCCAGTCTATTCAGGTTTTAGGAGCAGGTCATGGAAAAGCGCCATGCGGGAAAAGTCGCGGTAATTAGTGGAGCCGCCGCCGGAATCGGTCGTGCCTTTGCGGTACGGCTCGCCAAGGAAGGGGCCGATGTCGCGATCGTGGACATCAATGACGCTGGCCAGACCCTTGATGAGGTCAAGGCTACTGGCGCAAAGGCAGCTGCATTCCGGTGCGACGTTGCTGTGCCCGACGACATCCTGCGACTGGGTGACGATGTAGAGGCCGCATTTGGCCGCTGCGACATGCTGATCAACAACGCTGGCGTTTTTCCCAGCCGTCCGTTCGCGGATATCGAGTTGGAAGACTGGCGGCGGATGCTGTCGATCAACCTCGATTCCGTGTTTCTGATGTCAAAGCGGTTTGTTCCGGGCATGCGGGAGCGCAAGTGGGGTCGCGTCGTCAACATGGCTTCGAACAGCTTCGGCCAAGTCGCTCCGGGTTTGACCCACTATATCGCGGCAAAGGGCGGTGTGATCGGCTTTACTCGCGCCCTGGCTAGCGAGCTCGGTCCTGAAGGAATCACGGTCAACGCCATCGCGCCTGGCTTCACCCGTACCGAGGGTACGCTTGCGCGCGAACCAAACTTTCGTGGCTTCACGTCAGAGCAACTGTATGGCATTCTGGCGGAACGCCAGGCCATTCCGCGCCCGCCTACGCCCGAGGACATGGCCGGCACGCTGTCGTACCTGGTCAGTTCCGATGCGGACCTGATCACCGCGCAGACTTTCTATGTCGATGGCGGCTTGGTCCGCGCCTCGTAAGACCGCCGAGCCTGCAGGTGCGAATGACAGCACGATACCCGACGAACTGAGAAAGACTGTCCCGATGACGATCTCACCGCCCGACGCGCAATTTCGCCATGTTGGCCTCTATGTCCGCGATCTTGATGCCATGGTCGCATTCTATCAGCGCGTGCTGGGCATGGTCGTCACCGATCAGGGACCGACGCAACGCGGTGGGCGGATCGTCTTTCTCAGCCGTAGTCCTCTGGAGCATCATCAGTTGGTGCTCGTAGAGGGTCGTGACGATGCCATGGGCGTCGGCCTGATCAACCAGCTTTCCTTCCGATTGTCGTCTTTGAAAGACCTTCAGACTTTCAATGAGATCTTCAAAACTGAAGGTGTCCGCGTCGATCGCACGATGAATCACGGCAACGCCTGGAGCATCTATTGCTACGATCCTGAGGATAATCGGCTTGAACTCTATGCCGGTTCTCCCTGGTATATCGCGCAGCCCTGCGCCGAACCGCTCGATCTGGACGAATCGGAAGAGGTTTTGATGGCGCAGACCGAGGCCCTTGTCCGTGCCGATCCTACGTTCATGTTGAAAGCGGACTGGGCGAAGCGCCAGGCGGCGGCCGTCGGTGTGGATCCAGCAACTATCGATGTGGATTGAGCTAGCACCGATTACTGCGCAGCCGGCGTCTATCGACCGGGCGCATCAAGACATAAGAGGATGACCGTATGGCTGTGAACCCGGATTTTCAGGCCATCCTCGACCGGGTGAATGCCCTGCCGCCGACCGACTTCTCGCGTCCACCTGTAGAGCTAGCGGCAGAAATGCGTGCAGCCCCGGTCAACATTCCGCCGCTTTCCAACCCTGTTTCGGTAGAGGTCCGCAAGGTCAGGGGAAGGGATGGCCATTTGATCCCGATCCGCATCTATCGACCAAAGACAGAGCAGCCGCATCCCGTGCTCATCAGCATGCATGGTGGCGGTTGGGTGCGTGGTTCGTTGGATGGCGACGAGTTTCGATCACACTTCATTGCCCACGAAGCCGGGTGCGCCGTCGTGTCGGTGGACTATCGGCTTGCTCCCGATCATCGATATCCGGCGGCGCTCGAGGATTGCTATGATGTGACCGAGTGGGTGGCTGACCACGCTCAGGTACTGGGTTTCGATGCCGCGCGAATGGGCGTGATGGGCGACAGCGCTGGCGGCAATCTTGCCGCAGCTGTGGCTTTGAAAGCCCGCGATGAGGGTGGGCCGGCCTTGTCATGCCAAGTCTTGCTTTACCCTATCTGCGATCACGATTTCGATCGCCCTTCGTATATCGAAAACGCTCAGGGCAAGTTACTTACACGCGAACTGATGCAATGGTTCTGGGATCAGTACGCCGATGACGCCGATCGTGACCAACAATATCTCAGCCCCTTGCGCGCCAAAGACTTGAGTGGATTGCCCCCTGCGTTGATCATCACCGCGCAGTATGATCCGCTGCGGGACGAGGGCGAGCTTTACGCGCAAAAGTTGTTGGAGGCCGGCAACACGGTCGAGGCGCTGCGGATGGATGGGCTGATCCATCCGTTTCAAACTCTTGCCGTTTTGCATGCGGACAGCATCGCAGCGATGCAGTTGATGTCCCGCTTCGCGAGCCGCCAATTGGTGTGAAAGGTGTAGTCGGCACCGCCTTCCCTAGTATCCGCCAATTCTCGACTGCGGGTGCGTAGAGCCCCCGAAGGGGAGCGCAGGTTATTCTGATAAGCGTCAGACCAAACGATCATTCGTTGAGTCAGTGCCGTGTGAATTGGGCAACAGGTGTCATAAAATCTATCGGGACTGCCACCAACTACACTTTCAATCCTATGTCTGATTGCTTTTGCAGACGGGCGAAATCCCATGCAGTCCGGCTGAACTTGCCGATATGAGCGCTGCGAAAGCGGGCTCTGGTAGTTGCCTGACTTGGGAGGAATTACATGAAAGTTTCATCGTGCCGCGTAATCGGCGCTTCTGTTTTCGCTACGGCCGTGGCCCTGATGGCGAGCCCGGTAATCGCGGCGGAGGATCAGCAGCCGGCCGATGGCACAGGTTTTGGCGACATCATCGTCACCGCCCGCAAGACAGGTGAAGCCGCGCAGTCGCTTCCGATCACCGTGGCTGCATTCGGCGGCAAGGAAATTCAAGACCGTGCGATCCTTACCGTTCAGGATCTTCAGACGATTACTCCCGGCCTGACGATTTCGAACAACGCGACCGGTGGCGTCCCGGTATTCGCCATCCGCGGCACGGCAACCGAGCTGGGCATTGATGGCGGCGTCGCTCTTTATCTGAATGACGTGCCGTTGATGTCAGCGGTCGGTATCACGACGCAGTTCTACGATATAAGCACCGTTGAAGTGCTCAAGGGGCCGCAGGGTACGCAGTTCGGCACCAATACGACGGGTGGTACGATCACGGTCCGTACCAATCTTCCAACCGACAAGGTCGAGGCCTTCGCGAAGGCGGGCTACGGTAACTACAATCGCCGTGATTTCGAGGGCATGATCAACTTGCCCGTCAACGACGTTTTAGCTTTTCGTTTTGCCGGAAACTACATCAAGCGTGATGGATACGTGAAGAACCGGATCGCGGCGGGTGGTGCCCCAAAGGATTTCTCGGACGAGAACCGTTACTCGCTGCGCGGAACGATGTCGCTCAACAGCGGACCGATCGAAACGGCGCTGATCCTGGACTATTTCCAGCGCGATGAATCCCCCACCGCGTTCATCCCCGTCGCATTCCGGCCGAATGCCGGCCAGGGTATCAATCTTGCCAACTTGGGTGCGCTAACGGGCTCGCGCAAATCCATCTTCGTTGGTGCCGATCCTTCAGGCGTGGCGAAGGACCTTTACGGCAAGGCGAAGCTGTTCGGGCTGGAGCATCGTGCTACGATCGAGCTTTCCGATGCCTTTTCCATCCGCAACGTTCTGGGCTATCGCCATGACAAAACGGAAACATCGGAAGAGAGCTCCGGCACGTCCTTCGCTCTGGTGAATGTCCTGAACGACGTGAAGACCTCGCAGTGGACCGACGACATCACGCTGCGGCACAAAGCCCTCGATGGGCGCCTGCGGACGAGCTTGGGTGGATATTTCCTCCTGAACGACAAAAGGCAGGGCCAAAATGCCACCGTGGCGCAGAGCATCTATCTGACGTTCTTCAACGCACCATTGGTGAGCAATGCGCTGAACTTTGAGAAGAAGCAGTTCACATCGAAGGCAGCTTATTTCAACTCTGAGTTCGACATTACCGATACCCTGAATATTTCGGGCGGTGTCCGTTACAACTGGGATCACGTGAAGTCAGAAGGTACGGTCGCTCAGGCGGACGGTGTGCTGCCGCGGTTCGGCAAATTTTTCCGACCCGATGCGCGGACGCCGTGCAACACCGCCGCGTTCCTGGCTTACACGGACCGGGATCTGAATGCTTGCGTCGGCCGACGTAGCAAGAGCTTCCGTGCTCCAAGCTGGACCGTCGCGCTTTCCAACAAGTTCAGCTCGCGCGTTCTGGGTTACGCCAAGATCAGCCATGGCTATCTTGCTGGGGGCGCCAACTTTACAATCCGCGAAGTTCCCTTCTACGAGCCTGAGAAGACCACGATGATCGAGGCCGGCGTAAAGGCGGACTGGTCGCTCGGTGGGCGTCCACTTCGTACCAACGTGGCGTTGTATCGTGGCAAAACCAGCAACAAGCAGATCTTCGTCAATGTTAATTATGACGATCAGTTCTCCGGCTTCGGCGTTATCAATGCCGCCAAGCAAGAGGTCTATGGCGCGGACTTTGAGATGCGGTACTCACCCGTTCAAGGTCTGACCTTCGACGGCAGCTACAATTACATCCATTCCGAGTTCAAGAGCTTCATCATTCCGGGTCTTGGCGGCAACGCGGATGGCCTGACTGGCGCAACACTCGTTCCCAGGAGCGACTTGAGCGGCGCGGTGCCGGCGCAGACGCCGAAGCATCAATTCAACGTGGCCGCCACGTACGAATTGCCGATTGATCCGAGCTCCGGTAAGATCACAACGACTATTTCTGGATATTACTCGAGCAAGATCAAGCAAAACAATCTGTTCGTGGGTTACAACGCCAGCTTTGGCCCTCAATACAATGAAATCAATAGTTACTTCACCGCCAGCGCCTCTTTGAATTGGGAGAACGTTGCAGGATCGCCGATCAGTGCTCAATTCTGGGTCCGGAACCTGTTTGACAAAAACTACATCACCGCGCGGCAGGCTCAGTTCCAGGCCTTCGGGTATGCGACTGCCGTTTATGGAGCGCCCCGCACCTTTGGTGGCAGTGCCTCGATCAAGTTCTGACATATAATTGATCTGATGAAGGTAGGTCTGAAACTCGGGAATGATCCTGAGTTTCGGACCTGCTTTTTTGTATAGAGTAGACCCAATCGTTCCATGAATATCCGCCGTGCCGGAGGCGGACGAGGATAAGCAGGCCGCGTTCTGCAAATGCTTCGCGCTGTATTATAATGTTGGACGCCTGGCCCTACTTCCGCAGGCGCCGGACCCCGATGACGATGCCGCTGATCGCGCCGATCGTGCCCATTGCCAGCCACAAGGCCATCCAGGCGTCCCACAAGGGGCGGCGGGTGATCAGGCCGTTAAAGTCCCACCGGTGAATGCCGTCGAACAGCCAGCGGTATAATCGGCGACGTGCGCTTTGCGTCTCCAGTATCTCGCCGGTTCGGGGACTGATCGTGATCCATGTTTGCGCCGGATCGTCGAAGCGGATGCGCAGGACCGGCAGTTCCACCGTGCCTTTGGCTTTGTACCAATAGGTGTCGGGCTGTGTCAGCCATTCCGTGCGGATGACGCCGGCGTGAGGCAATATTCGGCGCGCCGCCTGCACGAGATGGGCGGGATCGAGTGCTATCGTTTCCAGCGTTCGCGCGTTCAGGACCGACGCCGTCCCACTCGTCCGCGCCAGGACCAGCAGCGGCATGCCGTCCGTCCAGATCAAGCGCGCGCGTTTGACGGTGTCGGCCTCTGGACGCTGGCCGATCGCGCGCCAGTCGATCGGTGGGGCAGAACCTTGGGCGGTGTAGCGGGCGAGGGCGGCGTCGCCCGGACCTTTGTCGGCGAACCATCGGTTGGGATCGACCGAAAGCCACCCGCTGACGATCCATAGCGTCATGGCCGTACCACCGAGGAGCCCGAAGACGTGGTGCCACCACTGCCAGCCCCGATACGGTGAGACGCGGCCGCCCTTGTAGCGGCGGCGGCGCAGGCGGACGCGTAGCACGCCGATCCACATGCCGCTGACCACGCCGACGATACCCGCGCCCGAAGTCCACAGGATGACCTGCCGCCACAGGGGCTGGTCCTGTCGCAGCACCGTCAGGTAAATCCAGTGCGGGACCGCGCCCAGCCAGTTCCAGAAGCGCTCTGTCCTATGGGTGTCGAGCACCACGCTGCCGGTTTTGCCACTCACATAGAGGACGAGCCCGTCGGGCCGATCGAGTGTGACCTTCCACAAGGGGCGATAGCGATCGTAGCTGCCCGCGACGGTCCACTGATCCCGCTCTATCAGACTGGCCGACCGGACGTTTGCGTGCCCGAAAGCCGCCGCCTCGCGCCTGGCTGCGCCGGCATCGGTGGGGGGGAGGGGCAGCCCTTGCGTGGCCGATCGCGTTTGTTCGCCCAGCCACAGCGGCCCGTCGGGGCCCTGTTGCAGCCAAGTATCGGGCGAAGCAGGGCCATGGACATTGGCCCAGTCGACCGGCCGCAACCCTGCCAGCTGTTCCTCCTCGGTAAGTGAGGGGAACGGCACGTACATCATGACCGCGCCCGAAACGAACCACATCGCCAGCAGCAGGCATGTGGCAATGCCGATCCAGCGATGGACCAGATAGAGCCATCGCTTGCCTTTATGCAGCAGCCCGGGCGCCGTCTTCATCAGATCTGGGCTCTGAGCGCCACATCGACGGAGCGTGGGCGACCCAGCAGCCATTGCTGATCCGAATACGTGGTGGCCGCGTAGTCCTTGTCGAGGAGGTTGTAGACCCGCAAGTCGACCGCCAGATCGGGCGTGAAGGCATAGGACAGCCCGGCGTCGACCACGGCGTAACTGGGCACGCGGAACCGGTTGCCGTTATCCGAAAAGCGCCGGCCGACATAGCGAAGTCCGGCTTGTGCGCGCAGCCCGCCCAGGCCTTGCCAGGTTAGCCAGAGGTTTGCGGCCGTCTCCGGCACGTCGGACGGCGTATTGCCCGCAAAGTCCTTACCGCCCGTGATATAGTCGTCAAAGCGCGCCTTCAAGATCGTGCCGTTCGCATCCAGCGCAAAGCCGCCGGGAAGCGAGAAGGCGAGGGCGGCCTCTATGCCCTTGGAGGATTGCTGGCCGATCTGCTCGATCGGGCTGGTCGGCGTGCGCTGCGCCACGAGCCCTTTCTTGACGATGCGATAGGCTGCCAGCGTGGCAGAGCCTTTGCCGTCCAGGAAGCTGGCCTTGATGCCCGCTTCCACCTGATCGCCCTTGGCATTGGTGAAGCTGAACTGCGTGGCGTTGGTAGTGAAAGTGGTCAACGTCCCCAGCGGATCGACGCCGGTGGAGTATTGGCCGTAGAACGACAGGTTCGGTGTCGGCTGATAGACGGCGCCCACCCGCCAGGTGAAGTTTTCGAACTTGCGCTGCCGCGCGCCATTGGGGAAGGCGTTGACTTGCCCGGTGATGTTGCCGCCCGCGTCATAGATGAAGTTGCGCCGCTTCACCCGGTCTTCTTCATAGCGGAAGCCGCCGATGAGCGAGATTTGCTGGCCGATCTTCAACCGGTCTTCGGCAAAGACGCTCCATTCGCTGGTGCGTGTCAGATAGCGGGGGATGCGGTTGGCCTTGCCGTCGAACGTGCCGGGATCGAAGCGGAAGGGGTCGACTTCGTCCGACTGATCCGCAAACGCGAAGTTGTTCCAATAGGTCAGCTTGATCGCGTTGACATCGAAGCCCAGCACCAGATCGTTGGCCAGCCCGCTGCCCAGTTGCGAGCGGATGGTAAGGTTGGCCTGATCGCCCAACTGCTTGTTATCATGGACGATGCCCAGGTTGTCGAAGCGACGGATCTGGCCGGGGGTGCCGGAACCGTTGCCACTGGGGCATTCTCCCGTGGCGCCGATCCAGCAGTAGTTCTCAAGATTGTACCAGCGGCGTTTGCTGCTCAGCCGATACGCGGTGTTGGTGAAGGAAACCGCGTCGCTGATCGCCCATTGTGCCGTTAGCGTCAGGCGATCGTCGCGATAATGCATCTGCGCATCGCGGACGTTGTAGTTGCGGCGCTTGGTGCGCGGGTCCAGGCGGCCGTCGATCAGCGGCGTCCCGAAGTATTGCATCGGCTTGTTGTCACCATAATCGCCGCGCAGGGTCAGGCTGAAGCGATCCGAAGGCACAAAGCGCAGCGCGCCGCCAAGGGACAAGCTTTCACTCCGGCCACGATCGACCCAGCCATCCGAACGGCGGTAGCTGGCGTCCGCGCGGTAGCTCAGCACTTGCCCCAGCGGGCCGCCCGCTCCGGCCGCAAAGTGCATCGTGTTTTGAGAGCCGTAACTGGCTTCCAGGTCCAGTTCGCGCCGGTCGCTGGGCTTCTTGGTGACGACGTTGATCGCCCCGCCCAGCGCACCTTGGCCATAGAGCACCGAGGATGGTCCGCTCAGCACTTCGATCCGCTCCACGTTCCACGGATCGGTGGGAAAGGTGATGGTGCCGGCGGTGGGGAACAGGCGGACGCCATCCACCAACTGCAGGACAGAGCTCTGCCCGGTGAAGCCGCGCACCGACAAGGCGGTGTTGCCATTGCCGGGATTGCCGATCGTGGTGACGCCCGGCGCGCGTGACACGGCTTCGGCAACGGTCAGATCGCCCCGGGCGCGGATCGTGTCACCATCGACGGTGGCGATGCTGGCGGGCAGTTCCAGCGGGGTCAGGCCCAGGCGGCTGCCGGTTTCGGTTGCCACCTTCATGCCCAGGTCCGACCGGCCGATCACCAGGATGTCGGCTGTAACATCGGAGGACTCGTCAGCTTGCGCGGTACCGGCGAAGGCAGCGGACAGCAGGCAGACTCCGGAGGAGAGGAGGTACTTGTTCATCGTAACTGAGGCCCCGTTTCAAGTATGCTCGAGCCCTTCCAGGGCACGGCATTTGGCTGCAAGTTACGAACGGTTGTGCCTGGCGGCGGGCAACGCCCGCGAACCGTTACAGCAACGGGAGACGGACGTGCGAGACGACCGAGGGAAAACCCATCGCTGCGGCTTGGCCGTTCGTTCGCCGCTCAGACGGAGTTCACCGTGCCCGGACCATCCCCTGGGCCCAAGCAAGAGCGACCAAGCACCGGCAGGTCTCCTGGCTCACGGGTCATCGTTTGACGCACGGCCTTCCCAGGCCATGACAGACGCGAACGTCCGGCCCAGTGGCTGCTTCCCTCGATAGCCGAGGGAAGCGATGCGCATCGCACTCACCGCTTACAGTTGCAGGGACAGCCTCGGATTGGATGGGCACGCCATCGTCACCGCGTTCCCTTTTAAGCCTCTCTCAAGGCACCGGCGCGATCATATATGTTCGATCGGGCGGTCAGGCCGTCTCGAATCATTGGTTATCTGTAACAAGCCACAGGTGGTGGCTTGGGATCAGGCGGTTTCGTAAAGGCGTCGTTCCACCAGTCCGCTGCCCTTCAGGCCGCTAAGGGCCTTGGCGGTCGCCAAGACGGCAAGATCGATCACGGGCTCCACCACGATGACGAGCATGTAAGCGCCGCCGAATGTGGCCAGCGATGCCATGTTGGCTGAGGCGAAGCCCTGGCCCCAGCAGACCCAGAACGCGACCCAGCCGACGATGCCGGCCTGATACGTGGTGGAAAGCGCCAGCGCCTGGCCATAGCCGAGCGCCACGTAGGGTGTGCGCGGCGCTATGATCTTGCGGGCCAGCGCGGCCAGGCCGAACAGCGGCACCAGCAGCGTGGTCACGTTCATGCCGTATTGCGCCAGATCGATCGGAGAGAAGAACAGGCCCTGGATCAGCAGCCCCATGGCGAGGCCGACGGCGCTGGGCGCCAGGCCGAGCGTGAGGAACAGGGTCGAGCCCAGGATCAGGTGGACTTCGGATACGCCCACCGGATGGTGCGGCAGGACCTGGAAGAAGCAGAACACCAGCACGGTGGCGATCAGGCTGCGCAGCGCGACGGAGGCGGCTCCGCTCTGCCGCGCGGTGTCCGCCACCTGCTTCAGCGCGTAAGACCCGGCGGCTGCGGCCGTGATGTAGCCGAGCATCATTTTGCCCGGGGGCACAAGGCCCGGTTCGATATGCATAACACGTTTCTCCTGCCGTCCCACCGACGGCCTTGAGTGGCACCGATGCGCCGGAATGGCGCGAATGCAGGGCCGGTCTCCTGGCTTGCGGGTCATCGCTTGGGGCGCACCTTCCCGGAGCTTTGGGCTCCAGTGGCTGGCGAACCGGGGTTCACCATGCGCCTCTCGCTATCCGCTTACAGTCGCGGGGGCGGCTGAGGCTTCAGGCGCGAACGCCCACCTCATTCCCATGTCCCTCGGGCGGTGAAGCCTTTCGGGACGCCTTGCACGGCTGCTTAGAGGGCGACTGGCCGATAGCGTCAAGCAAATTGATGGCGCATCGGGTGGGATTGCCAGCGCCCGCCTCACCTGCGAACGATGCCGCCAACCCGCCCGGAGATTACCGATGAAGACCCCTCGCACCGACGATGAACACAAGGCCAAGATGGCGAAAGTCCAGGTGGCTCAGGCCCGCAAGGTCGCCGCCAAGACGGTGGAGAAGGGGCTGGTGATCGTCCACACCGGCACCGGCAAGGGCAAGACTTCTGCGGCGCTGGGCATGGTGGTGCGCGCGCTGGGCCATGGCATGAAAGTGGGGGTGGTACAGTTCGTGAAGGGCGCGATGTCCACAGGCGAGAAGGCCGTGTTCGATCGCTTCCCCGATCTGATCGAGTTCAAGCCTATGGGGGAGGGTTTCACCTGGGACACGCAGGACCGCAGCCGCGACATCGCCGTGGCGCGTGAAGCCTGGGACGAAGTGAAACGGATGCTGGCCGACCCGTCCTACGCGATGGTGCTGGCGGACGAATTGAACATCGTGCTGCGCTACGATTACCTGCCGCTGGACGAGGTGCTGGCCGCCATTGCTGCCAAACCGGCGATGACGCACTTCATCATCACCGGCCGCAACGCCCCGCAACCCTTGATGGACGCGGCCGACCTCGTGACCGAGATGACGCTGGTAAAGCACCCCTTCCGCGAACAGAACGTCAAGGCGCAGGCAGGTATTGAGTTTTAGAAGAAACTTGCGTTGAACCCTGCTCGGCGACAGCGGAGCACATCATCGCCGCCTGCATTTGTGTCAACGCATGCTCATCAGTCGCGATGATAGCTCTGCGCGGCGTCGGAATCCTGGATGTCGTAGGCGAACCAAGCGCTTTGCGCGTGATCGTAAACTTGCACGATACCTTGGGTGAGATGAGCTTCATAATGGGTGGCTGAGCCGCGATCATAGCCTTTGGCGACGGTGCCTTCGGCTTCGAACGTGATGAACGCGTTATCGCCTTTGTCGTGGATTTCCGGGAGACGGCCGCCAAACGCTGTGTTGCGATCGCCGTCGAAGCCTTGCAGCACCCCGTCCTTGACCTCCGCAGCGATCCGCAGATCCT
>NZ_CAXYKL010000273.1:0-10181 GCF_964277725.1 uncultured Novosphingobium sp.
AAGCGACCTTCTCCACCTGCTTCGGCGCGCCGTTCATGCCGCGTCACCCCTCGATCTACGGCAACCTCCTCAAGGAGCGTATCGCCAAGGGCGGTGTGAAGTGCTGGCTGGTGAACACCGGCTGGTCAGGCGGCAAGGCCACCATGGAAGGCATCAAGCGCATGCCCATTAAGGCGACCCGCGCGCTGCTCAACGCCGCGCTCGACGGCAGCCTGAACGAGGCCGAGTTCAAGGAAGATCCCAACTTCGGTTTCGAAGTTCCGGTTTCGGTTCCCGGCGTCGACAGCAAGCTGCTCGACCCGCGCGGCGCCTGGGCTGACCCGGCCGAGTACGACAAGACCGCGCAGACCCTGGTCAAGCAGTTCATCGAGAACTTCGAGCAGTTCGAAGAGCATGTCGATGAGGGCGTGCGCAAGGCGGCTCCTGTCGCGGCCTGATCTTACGATCGCGATCTTCCCGATGGGGATGACGGCGCCGCAGCAATCCTATGGGTTGCTGCGGCGCTTCTGCGTTGATCAGGTGAAGACCGGCAGGCGGCACAACAAGGAGAACGGCATGGACCTCGCGCTTTCTATCATGATGTTGGCCATCGTGGGCCTTGTCGCTGGGGCCTGGTTCGCCTTCCGTCGCGGGCAGCGCCGACAGGCCTGGCTGATGCTGATCCTGGCCGTCGTCATGGCAGTGAACGTCGGCATCTGGACGATACCTACGCAGAGCGGAGCGACGCTGAAAGGCGCCGAGCCGACGCAATGACATGCGAGCGAGCGAGTGCGGGTAGCAGGGCACATGGCTCTCCCGTCCAACCCGTCAAGTAAGATACCGCCGAATTCGTCGCACGTGGTGGACAGTCGAACGTGACGCGCTTATCTCCGGCAGTGATGACTAAACGGCTGGTCCTCACACTCCTCGCCCTTTTGACCGGGCTGGCGGCGCAACTTGCGCCTGCCAACGCGCGTGTCTGTGCCGAGCAGACCGCCCCAGCCGCCATTGTCGCGCCGCTTGCGCAACGCCTACCGGCCGCGCCCGTCGAACTGGCGCGCTTGCCAGAGGCGGGGCGTCGTCATGCCCGCATGGTGGCCGATGGAGGTGCGGCTTTCCAAGCTTTTGCGCTTTTCCACCACAGCGTGCTCATCGGAATAGACCGCGCGCGGCAATAAGCCCGGGTCGCCGACCCGTTGAAAAGTCCGCCGCCCGGCAGCCCGGGCGCCAGTTGCGCGTTCGTGCGCCTGCACCTCAGATCACAGGAAACCCACCATGCTTGGGGCAATCGTCAAGTCCATCTTTGGCTCGTCCAACGAGCGTTACGTCAAGTCGCTAGACAAGCAGGTGCGCCAGATCGCCGCTTTCGAAAGCGAACTGCAAGCCATGAGCGATGACGAGCTCGCGGCGCAGACGCAGAAGTTTCGCCAGCAGATCTCCGCTGGCAGTACGCTGGACGACATTCTGCCCGAGGCGTTCGCCACGGTTCGCGAAGCGGCAAAGCGTGTTTTGGGCATGCGCCATTTCGATGTGCAGATGATCGGCGGCATGGTGCTGCATCGCGGCGAGATTGCCGAGATGCGCACGGGTGAGGGTAAGACGCTGGTGGCGACGCTGGCGACTTACCTCAACGCGTTGGAAGGCAAGGGCGTCCACGTCGTCACCGTGAACGATTATCTTGCTCGCCGCGATGCTGAGCAGATGGGCCAGTTGCACGGCTTCCTGGGCCTCACCGTCGGCGTGATCGTGCCCAACCTTAACGAGTACGAGCGCCGCGAAGCCTATGGCGCGGACATCACTTACGGCACGAACAACGAGTTCGGCTTCGATTACCTGCGTGACAATATGAAGCACGACCGCAGCCAGATGGTACAGCGGCCCTTCAACTTCGCCATCGTCGACGAGGTCGACTCGATCCTGATCGACGAAGCGCGCACGCCGTTGATCATTTCCGGCCCGACTGATGACAAGTCCGAGCTGTATATCCAGGTCGACGCGATCGTGAAGCAACTCGTGCCCGAGGATTACGAGGCGGACGAGAAGGGCAAGAACGTCACCCTCACCGAGGACGGCGTGGAGAAGGCCGAGCGTATTCTGGAGGCCGCCGGTCTGCTGGAAGGCAGCAACCTTTACGACGTCGAAAACACGCAGGTGGTTCACCACCTGGACCAGGCGCTGAAGGCTGTGGTCATGTTCAAGCGCGACATCGACTACATCGTGAAGGACGGCAAGGTCGTCATCATCGACGAGTTCACGGGCCGTATGATGGACGGCCGGCGCTGGTCGAACGGCTTGCACCAGGCGGTCGAGGCCAAGGAAGGCGTCGATATCGAGCCCGAGAACCAGACGATGGCCTCGATCACCTTCCAGAACTACTTCCGCATGTACCCCAAGCTTTCAGGCATGACGGGCACCGCCGCCACCGAGGCGGCGGAATTCTACGATATCTACAAGATCAACGTCGTCACCATCCCCACCAACGTCCCCGTCATCCGCGTCGACGAGGAGGACGAGTTCTACAAGAACACGCTCGACAAGTTTGCCGCGATCGCCAAGTTGATCCGTGAGCGCTACGAGACCGGTCAGCCGGTGTTGGTCGGCACGGTCTCCATCGAGAAGTCGGAATTGCTGTCGGACTTCCTCACCAAGGAGGGCGTGCAGCACAATGTCCTCAACGCCCGTTTCCATGAGATGGAGGCGCATATCGTGGCGCAGGCCGGGCGACTGAATGCGGTCACCATCGCCACCAACATGGCCGGCCGCGGCACCGACATTCAGCTGGGCGGCAACGTCGAGTTCCGCGTCGAGGACGAGCTGCGCGACATTCCCGAAGGGCCGGAGCGCGAAGAAGGTCTGGCTCGGATCAAGATGGAAGTGGCCGAGGAGAAGGCCAAGGTCCTCGCCGCCGGGGGGCTGTGCGTCATCGGTACGGAACGCCACGAAAGCCGCCGTATCGATAACCAGCTGCGTGGTCGTTCGGGCCGCCAAGGCGATCCCGGGTTGTCCAAGTTCTATCTTTGCCTCGAGGACGACCTGCTTCGTATCTTCGGGCCGGACACGCTGTTCTCGCGTATGATGAACTCCAACCTGGCCGATGGCGAGGCGATTGGTTCCAAGTGGCTGAGCAAGGCGATCGAGACTGCGCAGAAGAAGGTCGAGGCTCGCAACTACGAGGTGCGCAAGCAGGTCGTCGAATACGACGACGTGATGAACGACCAGCGCAAGGTCATCTACGAGCAGCGCGCGGACATCATGGATGCCGAGACGGTGGACGATGTCGTCGTGGAAATGCGGCAGGACACCGTCAACGCGATCGTCGCGGATGCCTGCCCTGCCGGCTCCTATCCCGAGCACTGGAACATCGCGCAGTTGAAGGAGCGGTCGCAGGACATCCTGGGCATCGACGTGCCGATCGAAGCCTGGATTGAAGAGGACGGTGTCGATCCTGAATTGATCGAAGAACGCATCGCACAAATGGCCGATGATCATATGGCGGCAAAGATGTCGGCAGACGATTCCGGCATCTGGCGGCAGGTGGAAAAGAGCATCCTGCTGGATCGCCTGGATCACTT
Source organism: uncultured Novosphingobium sp. (assembly GCF_964277725.1). NCBI lineage: Bacteria > Pseudomonadati > Pseudomonadota > Alphaproteobacteria > Sphingomonadales > Sphingomonadaceae > Novosphingobium > uncultured Novosphingobium sp. The sequence goes on from NZ_CAXYKL010000273.1 coordinate 3,552, forward strand.
CTGGAAGGAGCATCTCGCCACTCTGGACGCGCTGCGCCAGGTGGTGTTCCTCCGGGCTTACGCGCAGAAAACCCCGATCAACGAATACAAGCAGGAAGCCTTCAGCTTGTTTGAGCGGATGCTGGAAACGATCCGCGAGGACGTGACTCGCATTCTATCGGTCAGTGAACTGCGCATGCCTGAAACGGCCGATCTGCCCGAGCTTCCGGACTTCCTGACGGGCCATATCGATCCGCTGACGGGCTTCGATGATTCCGCAGATGGGGATGGATCAGCCGCCCAGGCGGCCTTCTTCGGGTCGCTGGCCAGCAGCCCCCAGGCGGCGGTCGGTCCCGGTGCGTCGGGAGAGAACCCCTATGCGGACTTGCCGATCAGCCGCAACGCGCCGTGCCCGTGCGGCTCCGGCAACAAGTACAAGCACTGCCATGGCGCGCTGGCTTGACGACAACACCTTGTATCCCGGGCCGGATCGGGCCCGGGACTGATTTGGGCGTTACTGGGATCCAATTAGTCTGAGCGAGAGCACCCGTTAGACTTGCCAGCGCTTAGCGGCCGGCATCTTGCGGTTTCCAGTGGGAATGAGGGGCTAAACCCGCCAGCTGTTCAGTGACCGGCTTCCACGGCGATCCGGATCGCATCGGCGCTGGTCTTGACCCCCAAGGCCCGGAACAATGCGGCGCGGTGCATCTTCACCGTCCGTTCGCTAAGACCAAGATCGAACGCGATCTGCTTGTTCAGCTTGCCATCCGCCATCTGGATCAGGATCTCGCGTTGCCGGGCGGTCAGCAACTCGACTTTGCCCTTGGATGACGACAATCCCTCGGTCGAACCGTTGGCATAGCCATTGGCCTTGGAAATCTCGACTTGCGAGCCAAGAAAGTATTCCAGGTTGCCCGAGTCATCGAACAGGGGGACGATCATCACCGCATTCCGGAATGCGGTGCCATCCCGGCGATAGTTCATGATTTCCACCAGCACGGGCTTTGGTGCCGCGATAGCCTCGCGCATCTTGTCGACGAGCCAGGGCTCCGTCTCGGGCCCGCGCAGGAATCGACAATTGCGGCCGATCACTTCGTCCCGTTCGAAGCCTGTCAGGTCGAGGAACGCTTTGTTGCATTCGATGATAGGGTTATCAGGAAGTCGGGGGTTACTGACAACAGCTGCAATCGGGCTGTTTGCGATCATGGCGTGCGGAGACATGGGCATACGTTAGTCAACTTCACATCCGGTGTGAAGTTCTCGCTATATTCTCTTTCCACATTCTCTGATCGGCTGACGCAGATATCTCTCAGATGAAATCAGCCGGGTTCGTGAGTGCCTCGCTCGGGAATATCGGTAATGCATATCTGCGATGGCGCGCAGAGCGTGTTGAAAAAGCCATTAGTGCGCTGTCGCGAATGACACAGACCGCGTGGGAGACTGCTACAGGATCAAGTTAGAGATCCTGTAGCAGGATCAAACTATCCGACTAATTGTCTACCGGAAAATCAAATCAAGAGGTGCAAGTATTACCCTCTTGAGTTGTAGCCTTGGCATTATAAATTGTGATGCATGCAGATCGTGCCTTCACGAACTTGTTGCTGTCTATTTTGATCGGTCCGTTGTGGATATTGGTCGGGATCTTGAGCTGCGTAACTTCACCCAGCACAGTGATGATACCGGTCGCGTAATTGAGGCCGAGGGTCGCCCCGCCATTCTCGAACGTGTTGGCGGTAACCCGGACGTTTATCGCTCCGGCGCCTTCCAGCCAGGGATTGTAGCTGGTCATCATACGAATGGCGACCCAAGGGACGTTACGAAAGGTATTGCCCTTCAGCAGGCCGTTCGGGACCTGGATCAACATGCCGCGCCCGGAACTGTTCGCCATTGTGTTGTTCACCACGGCGAAGCGGCGAGGCGTGATGTTGATGTCTCGAGCATAGACCGCTTCGTTGATCGGCTCTCCGGCGGCCAGGCCGAACGCGATTGTGTCGCTGTTGCCGAGGGGAGGGGCGGAACTGATCATTCGCCGGCCGATGTACTCTCCGGTGGCAGTGAAAAACGCCACCTCGTCCCCGACGCGCATCATGCGGGCATCGTTGGATAGCGTGACACTGTTGTGCTTGATGTTCGACACCTTGTGGATGATCGACCGCAAGTTCACCAGATCGTCGCCGGTGTGCGCGAATGCGTTGTTTTGGATCAGGATATCGCCGCCTGCCGAGATGACATGCAACCCGTCGTAGTTGCTGCTGTAGGGTCGACCGGTGCTGGCAGACAGCGTCGAATTCACCACGGCGAAGCCGCGCCCGCGTGTCTTCAGCATCACGGCGATCCCGCCCACCGATCCGATATTAACGCCATCGAAGATGACATCCTCGCTGAAGCCCTTGTTCGTATCGCGGATGAAAATCGCGCGCTTGCCGTACCAGGTGTACTTCACCGACACCATTTGACCGTCGGCCAAGGCCTTGAAGCTGGGCGCGGTGAAGGTCCGATCGTCGATCCGCACCGCTTGGGGATCGGTCGGCGGGATGATGGCCTTGGCCTGGATTTGGGGCCAGGACCGATCGGCGCCCTCGTTCATGGCTTGAACCCAATTGATGCTCAACCCGGCGGGCAGAGGCCTGTCGAGGATCAGCCGCATAGTGCCATCAACAAGCTTCATGCGACCGTGGCCCGACAGTTCGCTGGGGTCCTCCATCACGGCGCCACGAAGGCGGATGCGACGCGAATCCTCGATAAACACGCCGTCGCACCCGGCTTCGAACAGGAACTTCGCGCCGGTCGCGTCTATCTCGACATCGTTCAACTTGCTGATCAACAGGTTTGCCAAGCCTGCCTGCTCGGTCTGCCGGCCCGTCTTGAAATGATACTCGCCCGGCAGAACCTTGAGCGTGCCGCCAGCCGAGGAGCGCAACTGCGTGAACGCGGCCTGGAACAAGGGGGTCGCATCGCCGCCGTTGGCCGGCGGTGAGACGGAGACGGTGGGCTTGCCGGAAGTGCGAGGGGCGCGGACCACTACGTTCGCCAAGATGCCGTCGGCACCGATCCAACTCTCCGTCAGGTCTCCGGCCGCAGCCACGACGGGGCTGGTACGATTGGCCATCAACCGAGCGGACCAAATGTCGTAGTCCGTCAACGTTTTCGTGCCGGCCGCCGGCTGCGCGATGCCTTGCGCGGCGATCGCCGTGTCCAGTGTCGGGGCGGAAGCGGGTGAGCCGCCATCCGACTCCGAACACGCGGCAAGAAGTGGCAGCAGCATGATCATCGACTTGGAAGGTAATCTGTTTAGCATTGTGAGCGCCCCGCAAATTGACCCGGAGCGGGCGCGATTTTCGCAGGAAGCCTGCATTGCTTGACGCTCTGAGCGGAAAATCCAACTGGTCGTGGCGACCGGTTGAGTGCGGTATGCGCAGGCTGCGCCTAAAACGGGCCTTGGGCCGGACTAGGGATTAGCAGCGTAAGGATATTAATCGATTAACCATATCGCGCAGGAAATGACGCCGATCATCTGCCGGCGAACCTGCGTCTGGGTGCGATCTGCGATGAAAAGGGCAAGCCGCCCCAACCTCGAGCTAACGAGGCGGGGGCCAAAAAATTAATGGTGAATTTTTGCCGTCGTCATCGCGTCGCGACGGCATAGAGCGCGATGGCGCCGGCATTGCTGACGTTCAGGCTTTCCATTGCCTCGTCGATCGGCAAGCGCGCCAGCGAATCGCAATGCTGCGAGATGTTGTGGCGCATGCCTTCTCCTTCTGCGCCCAACACCAGGGCCACCGGACCGGCGGGAAGGGCTTCCGCCAGGGTCATCTCGGCTTCGCCCGCCAAGCCGATGCGCCAGTATCCGGCCTCTGCGATTTCCTCCAGGGCGCGGGCCAGATTGACCACCCGGATCCACGGCACGATCTCGAGCGCGCCGGATGCCGACTTGCCCAGAGTGCCCGATTCGGGTGGTGCATGGCGATCCTGCGTGACGATGGCCACCGCGTTGAACGCCGCCGCGCTGCGCATCAAAGCGCCGACATTGTGTGGATCAGTCACTTGGTCGAGCACCAGAATCGGCCGTTCAGGCTCGCCTTCCAGCACGTCGGACAGGAACACATCGTCCAGCGGCTCGCATTCCAGCACTAGCCCTTGGTGCGGCGCATCGCGAGCGACCAGCCGCGCCAGATCGACGGGCTGGGCCCACTCAACGGGGAAATCTGCAGGAAGTTCACCGTCAAGCGATGCCACGCCCTCGCGCGTTGCCCATAGCTTGCGATGGGTCCGATCAGGGTTGCGCAAGGCCGCTTCCACGGCGTGGCGTCCCCACAGGCGTACCGCTCCGCTAGAGGCACGACCTGAGCCGCGGCCATTCTTCATGCGGCCTGCACGGCCCCGCAGGGCACGGCCGCCGGCCGGCTTGGAACCGCTGTCTGCCATCGTATCTTCCTTTTTTGTCGCGCGATTATGTGCGCCTCCTGCCAGTGACCCCATTGACAGGCAAGGCTCGCTTCGTCATGTGCGCCTCCTCTCGGCAACGCAGAGCTTTCGGGCACTGCATCGCGGGGTAACCCGCCAACCGCGGAAACGGTGTGGACAGGTGGCCGAGTGGTTAAAGGCAGCAGACTGTAAATCTGCCCGTGCAAGCGTACGCTGGTTCGAATCCAGCCCTGTCCACCATCCCCTCCCGCCAGCCGCAGAAAACGGCTAGGACCATTGAAAAGCTGGGGTTTTAACAGTCGCCTAGTACAATCGTGCTAGGAGCTTCCCATGTGCAGCTATCTCCACCGGGCCGGTAATGGCCGCTACTATTTCCGTATGGCGATCCCGGCCAAGCTGCGCCCCGCGTTCGGAGGCAAGCGGGAAATCAAGCAAGCCCTCGGGACTGCTGACCGCGATACGGCCAAGCGGCTTATCCCCGACCAAACGAAAGCCGCTCAGATCGCGCTGGCAGCGGCAGAGAGGGCCATTGCGGAGGCTACCGCTACCCAAGCCACCCCAGCCTTTCAGAGGTCCCCAGCGGCCTTAGCACGGGAGCGCGCCCAGTGGGAGTTCGAGCAGGAGCAGGAGGCGCTGCTATCGGCGGCGCTTGATGCTCAGGAGGACGAGCGCGAGACCCTTGAGCCGGTCATGCAGGCGTTGGAGCAAGGCAGGGAGCCTGTGGCGTCCCCGGCAGAGATTGCGCGCGCTGGTCGGCTGGCGATCCTCCATGCCCGCGAAATGGGCGCGTATGAGGCGAAGCGGGGCCGCGCGTCAGAAAGCCATGTTCAGGCCGTGCAATGCGAGCCGGTCAAAGCCGATAGCGGCAGCGATCCATCCGTGCTGCTCGATCCGGGCATATTGAACCTGTGGAAAACTGAGGGCGACAAGCGGCCTAAAACGGTCGCTATGGTCAAGCGGACTGCTGAGTGGTTCCAAGAGCGCATGGGCAAGCTGCCTGTGCAGGAGATCACCAAGGGGCATGTGATCCAGTTTAAGAACAAGCTGCTCGCAGAGGGGCAGACTGTTGCGAACATCAACGTGCGGCTAAGCCATATCAGCCTGTTGCTTGGCTGGGCTGCTCGCAATGACATGGTGCCGACGAACGTTGCTCGGGAAACTTCTATCCCGAACCCGCAGGCGAAGAAGAAGCGGCGGAAGCCGTTCGATTTAGCCGCGCTCAAGGCGATCTTTGGAAGTCCGGTCTATGCCAACGGGGAGCGCCCCGCAGGAGGCAAAGGAGAGGCCGCATACTGGCTCCCCGTCATGGCGCTCTACACTGGCGCACGGGTGCGGGAGCTTGCCCAGCTACGGCATGGCGACGTGAAGGAAATCGAATACCCCGATGCCGATGGCGATATGCACAAGGGTTGGTTTCTCAGCATCACAGAGGACATGGATCAAGAGGGGCTGACGAATGCGATCAAGAATGACGCAAGCGAGCGCACGGTGCCAATCCATGCGAAGCTAATCGAGCTAGGATTTATCGAGTATGTCCAGAGCCTCGCTACCAAGAAGGGTCGCATATTCCCTGATTTGCCAAAGGACATATACGGCAATCCCGCTGCCAAGTGGGGCGAGTGGTTCGGCGGTTATCTGCGCAAGGTTTGTGGCGTTACGGATAGCCGTATGACGTTCCACTCCTTCCGCCACACGTTTAAGGATTATGCCCGATCGGCTAAGATCGAGGAAGGCGTGCAGCGGGAGCTAATGGGCCATGAAGGCGGGGACGTGGCCGATCAGTACGGCTCTGGCTACGCTCTGCATGTGCTGGCCGATGCCATGGCTACATACCGCGTGCCGGGGCTAACGATCCCGCCACGGTCCTAGATTACCAAACGGCCAGCGTACCGCTTGCGCCACCGGCTGCGACCACGACAGCGTTCTTGCCGCCAAGGTTGAAGGGGAGCGGGAGATACTGCCCCGCCGCCACGGGGAAGGCGGTGCAGATCACCAACCCCGCAGCGGTTGTAATGCTGAGATTGCCTGCCGTCTTGCATAGGAAGCCGCCCAAGCAGATCGAGCGATTAAGCGTAACCGTGCCGTTCACCCCGACTGCAACAGGATCGAAGCGGGGAGGACTGTTACACATTATTCGGCAGAGCTATCGACAATGGGAGCGCCAGCCAGTTGCCGTGCCGCAAGCCCGGTGACAGCGCCACGGTAGCCGGTGGGCGTCCAATGGCC
>NZ_CAXYKL010000274.1:0-5748 GCF_964277725.1 uncultured Novosphingobium sp.
GAGCTTTCGTCGGCGATGCGGCGGATCGCTTCGCCCAGCAAGGGGGCGATGGTCAGCGCGCGGATGCGGTTCGATTCCTTGGTGGCGTCAGTGGGCAGGATCGAATCGGTGATGACCAGTTCGGTCAGCGCCGAATTGTTGACTCGCGCCACCGCCCCGCCGGACAGCACGCCGTGTGTGATATAAGCGGTCACGCTCTTCGCGCCCTCGTCCAGCAGGGCTTGCGCGGCGTTGCACAAGGTGCCGCCCGAATCGATGATGTCGTCGATCAGGATGCAGGTGCGATCCTTGACGTCGCCAATGATGTTCATCACCTCGGACTGGCCGGGCTTGTCACGCCGCTTGTCGACGATGGCGAGCGGGGCGTTGTCCAGCCGCTTGGCCAGCGAACGAGCGCGCACCACGCCGCCCACGTCGGGGGAGACGACCATCAGTTCCTGGTCGCCGTAGCGGGCCTGGATATCCGCCGCCATCACCGGGGCGGCAAACAGGTTGTCGGTCGGGATATCGAAGAAACCCTGGATCTGGCCGGCGTGCAGATCGACCGAAAGCACGCGGTCGGCGCCGGCCTGGGTGATCAGGTTGGCGACCAGCTTGGCCGAGATCGGCGTGCGCGGGCCAGGCTTGCGATCCTGCCGGGCGTAGCCGAAGTACGGCACCACCGCCGTGATCCGCTTGGCCGAAGCGCGGCGCAGCGCATCGATGCAGATCAGCAGTTCCATAAGGTTGTCGTTGCACGGGAAGCTGGTGGGCTGAACGACGAACACGTCTTCGCCGCGCACGTTCTCGTGAATTTCGACGAAGACTTCCTCGTCGGCGAAGCGGCGGACGCTCGCATCGGTCAACGGCAGTTCGAGATAACCCGCCACCGCACGCGCGAGGGGCAAGTTGCTGTTGCCGGACATGATCTTCATCGAGGAGTTCCCTTACCCACCCAGGACGCGGCCTGCCTCTAGCCGAGAGTCACGGGATTGCAAGATAAGGTGGGATCAGGCGGCGGGATGATCGCGGGTGATCGGATCGGATCGCCTGGCCCGAGGGTGCCACGCTAAGCGCGGCAACCGGGGATCGATGGCGCGCCATCAAAGCTGACGACCTTGTCATTCACCTAAGGGCGGGAATGACGAAAGAGGGTGTAATTGTCTTTCGCCGAATCACGCTCGCGCACGAGCCCGGCGCCAGCGTGTCTCGACTTCGCTCGACACGAACGGGAATGGGAAGCCAGGGAGGGGAGGCTCAAAGCCCCCCGCCCCGCATGGCTTACTTGATGCGGTGTTCGCCCTTGATCCAGCGCACCGTGCCCGAGCTGGCGCGCATGACGACGCTCTCGGTGGTCATCTTGCCGCTCTTCAGCCGCTTCACGCCGTCGAGCAGCGAGCCGCTGGTGACGCCGGTGGCGGCGAAGATGCAGTCACCCTTCACCAGATCGTCGCGGGTGTAGATCCGGTCCAGATCCTCGATGCCCCACTTGCGGGCGCGGCCACGCTCGTCATCGTTGCGGAACAGCAGGCGGCCGTTGAACTGGCCACCGACACAGCGCAGCGCCGCGGCCGCCAGCACGCCTTCCGGCGCGCCGCCCGAACCCATGTACATGTCGATCGTGGTGTTCTCATCCGTCACCGCGATCACGCCGGCCACGTCGCCATCGCCGATCAGCACGATGCCGCAGCCGATGCCGCGCAGTTCCGCGATCAGCGCTTCGTGACGCGGACGATCGAGCACGCAGACGATGATGTCCTTGGGCTGGACGCCCTTGGCGGCAGCCACCGCCTCGACGTTCTGCGTCACGCTCTTGTCCAGCGAGATGATGCCTTCGGGGTAGCCCGGGCCGACCGCCAGCTTGTCCATATAGACGTCGGGCGCGTTCAGCAGGCAGCCTTCCTCACCGGCGGCAAGGACGGCGAGCGAGTTCGGGCCGGCCTTGGCGCAGATCGTGGTGCCTTCCAGCGGATCGAGCGCGATATCGATCTTGGGGCCGGTGCCGGGCGCGCCGCCCACCTTTTCGCCGATGAATAGCATCGGCGCTTCGTCACGCTCGCCTTCACCGATCACCACGGTGCCGTCCATGTAAAGTTCGTCGAACGCCTTGCGCATCGCTTCGACCGCGGCATGGTCGGCGGCCTTTTCATCACCGCGTCCGATCAGTTCGGAAGCGGCGATGGCGGCCGCCTCTGTCACGCGAACCATTTCCAGAACAAGAACACGATCGAGGACTTTGCTGGCAGGAGTCGACTTGTTCTGCATGTTCACTCCGGGGTAAATGCGAATAGGTATGAATTACGCTCGAAGCGCTTAGACAGAGGAACAGGGATTGTCGAGACGATGCACTGCACCTCTTGCGCTGATCTTGGCATCACTCACATCGTGGCCCGCCGCCGCGCAGGATGTATCCGAGGCGGATCGTGAAGTGGCACGGGGCCTGATGCTCAAGGTGGGCAAGCTGGCCCCGCCGGCGCGGCCGCGCTGCGAAGCGCCCAAGGGCAATGATATCGTCGTGTGCGCGCGCAACAACGATCAGTTTCGCGCCCGGTCCAGCAGCGCCGAAGACCCGACGGGGAAGGCCGGCACCAACGATGGCCGGCTCACCCCGCCGGATGTCTCGGGCAACGGCATTTTCAAGGGCAAGGCGACGATGGGCGGCATGTGCCTGATCCCGCCCTGCGCCAAGGCCCCGGTCTATATGATCGACCTCAAGTCCATTCCCGAAGCACCCGTCGGTTCCGATGCGGACAAGATCGCCAAGGGTGAGATTCGGGCGCCCTAGATAGGCGCTCGCCCTCCCCCCGGCGTGGGGGAGGGAAGGTGACCTCACCCGCCGATGATCTGCATCACCAGCGGCGGCCTGGCCACGCTGTCCGAGCCGTCCAGGATTTTCAGCGCTTCGGTAACGCCGGATTCGGGCCCCTCATGCGTGACCAGCGCGACGATCACTTCGCCCGCGTCGCCGCCCCGGCCCTTCTGGATGAAGCTTTCGATCGAGACCCCGGCATCGCGCATCGCCGCAGTGATCTCGGCCAGCACGCCCGGACGATCCGGCACGATGAAGCGCAGATACGAGCGGCCCACGCGATGGCCGGACTGCGCCGGCTCCAGCGATTCGAGCTCGTGCGAGGGCATGGAGAACGCCGCGCCCTTTTCACCCCGGGCGATGTCGATCAGATCGGCGACCACCGCGCTGGCGGTCGGCCCCGCGCCTGCGCCCGCGCCCTGGAACAGCAGGCGGCCCATGAAATTGCCCTCGGCGACGACCGCATTGGTCGCGCCGTCCACGCTCGCCAACGGATGATCGCAATGGATCAGGTGCGGCCGCACGCGCTGGAACAAGCCCGGTGAGGCGCCGCCCCGGTCGATCTCCGCCGTGCCGATCAGGCGAATCACGTAGCCCAGCGCCCGCGCCTGCGCGATGTCGGCCGCCATCACGCCGGTGATGCCGGTGGTTTCCACCGCATCAAAGCGCAGGCGGGTACCGAAGGCGATTCCCGCCAGGATCGCCAGCTTGTGCGCGGCATCGATTCCCTCGACGTCGAACGTCGGGTCCGCCTCGGCATAGCCCAGCCGCTGCGCGTCGCCCAAGACGTCGGCAAAGTCGCGGCCGGTGTCTTCCATGGTCGAGAGGATGTAGTTGCAGGTGCCGTTGAGGATGCCATAGACCCGCTCGATCGCATTGGCCGCCGCGCCCTCGCTCAGGCCCTTGATGACCGGGATACCGCCCGCCACCGCCGCCTCGAACTTCAGTGCCACGCCTGCGGCTTCCGCCGCCGCCGCCAGTTCCAGGCCATGGTGCGCGATCATCGCCTTGTTGGCGGTAACGAACGACTTGCCGCCCGAAATCGCCTTGCGGGCGAGCGCCAGCGCCGGCCCGTCCGAACCGCCGACCATCTCCACCACCACGTCGATGTCGGGCTGGGTGGCCACTTCGGCGGGATCGTCCAGCCAGCGGTAAGGCGAAAGATCGACGCCGCGATCCTTGCTGCGATCGCGCGCGCTGACGGCGGCGATGCGGATCGGACGGCGGGCGCGGCGGGCGATCAGCTCCGCATTGGTCTCGATCAGGCGCACGACGCCTGCGCCCACGGTGCCCAGCCCGGCGAGGGCGATGTTCAGCGGTTCTGCCATGAAACTCCCTTTCGGGACCGCGCCCTAAGCGAGCCTCCCTGACATTGCCAGCCCAACAATTTGAACCGGCGAAGGCGCGATCACGAAGATCGGCGGCACGGCCCCAGAGCCTCGATCACGAAGCGATAGTCCGCTTCGGCCATCGCCTGCGCCGCCGGACCATCGGAGCCATTGGTGGCGCCTGCCGGCGTCGGCGGAAGCCCGCAGGCGAGGCGGTACCATTCCAGCGTCTCGGGCGCGGGCGGCCTGCCGACTTGGGCGACCAGTTCCGAGAACGACGCGCCCCATTGCGGCGGCTGCCCCGGCTGATGGCGCACGGTCACGCTGGCGGCGCTGTTGTCTGCGGTGTTGAGGAATATCTGCGTTTCCCCCTCCCCCGCCAGATTGCCGGGCACGTAGCTCATCTCGCGCACGCCGGTGACTTTGCCCGGCGCATCGGGCGCCAGTAGCGCGGTGATGATGGGCTTCAGCCGCGCCTCCACCTCGGGGCTCCAGGCGATCTGCGCATCGGGCCGCACCAGCTGGACCTCCTCCGGGCGCTGCGGCACGGCGCGGGCGAACACGATCACCTCATCTTTCTTGCGCGCGCGGGGCCTGCCCTTCGCGTCCAGCGGCAAGTCGACCAGATACGCGAAAGACTGCCCGATGGCCGAGCGCCCGGTGATCAGCGCGCGAGTCTCCGCCTGGATATAGAAGCGGCCCGTGCCGGCGGCGGGTGGCCGCATCCGCGCATCCTCCACCCGCGCCATCTTGCGGATGCGGGCATGCACGACCAGCGGAGCCGAATCGGCGAGCGCCACCAGATCGGCATAAGTCGGACCGTCTGCTGCCTGACCCGCGCCTTTCGGCGCGCCGTAGCCGCTGGGGGGATTCGCCGCGGGGATCAGTTGTGCCATAGCGGGAACCGACCCGGTCAGCGGCATCAGCGCGGCGAGCAGCATGACCGGCAGGCGGCGAGGCAGCGGATACATCTCGTGCGATCTCCATGAAACGGCAGCCCGACCCTCATGCCACGGTAGCGGGGGGAACGCCAAACGGCTGTCATCTTACGCCGTCATAGCCGTGAATCGAAGGTTAACAGACCCATGGCTGAGATAGGGCGTTGCACGGGTACGGCATCGCCGCTAAGAATTGCACAAAAGCGGGGATGATAATAAAATTTCCCCAATGGCCCGCCCTTTCCGGCCACCGGTCCGGAATGGTTGGGCTGTCAGTCGTCAGGGTGGGTATGAACTGTTTTTTCATGGTTGCGGCTCGCGCGGCGATCATGGGCTCCCCCGGGTTTAGGCCCGGGCCCTGTTATATGGAGTGATGTATCTGAATGGCTTACGCTGACCAATCGATGAGTGGTAACAAGGTTACCGCTATCGTCATTGTTGCGCTGATACATGTCTTCATTGGTTACGCGCTCGTCACCGGTCTTGCCTATGAGGCATATAAGAAGGCCGTCGAAAAGGTGACGACCGTCGACATCAAGGAAGAGGAACCGAAGAAGGAGGAGCCACCGCCACCTCCGGAGAAGAAGGTTGAGGCTCCGCCTCCGCCGGTCGCTCCCCCGGTAAAGATCAACGTTGCGACGACACCGCCGCAGATTCAGACGGTGACGACGGCCCCGCCGCCGGCTCCGCCTGT
>NZ_CAXYKL010000275.1:0-7738 GCF_964277725.1 uncultured Novosphingobium sp.
CAACCAACGCCCACCGCGCCGCCAAGTTGCGCGCGCTGGCGGCGGACCCTTGCTCAATCCGGCGAGGGTCTATAAGGGCACGTCCCTTGAGTTTCAGGCTACGAGTTTCTTTGCGGGCGTGGCGGAATTGGTAGACGCGCTGGTTTTAGGTACCAGTATCGAAAGATGTGGGGGTTCGAGTCCCTTCGCCCGCACCAATTTTCCGCCCGTGTGAGGATGCTCCGTGCCGCGTGTACAGGAAGGCATCGGACCAATGCAGATCGTCGAGACCACCAATGAGGGGCTGAAGCGCGCCTATACGGTGACCATCCCCGCCACCGAAATCTCGGCCCGCATCGAGGGTGAGGTGAAGCGCATCGCCCCGACGATGAAGATGCCCGGCTTCCGCCCCGGCAAGGTGCCCGCCAATCTCGTCAAGAAGATGCATGGCCCGGCGCTTCACCAGGAGGCGCTGCAGACCTCCATCAAGGAAGCGATGGACAAGCTGGTGGCGGACAACGCCCTGCGTCCCGCGATGCAGCCCGACGTTTCGCTGGGCGAAGGCTATGAAGAGGGCAAGGACGCCGAGCTGTCCGTCAGCCTGGAAGTGCTGCCCAAGATCGAAGCGCCCGCGATCGATGGCCTGAAGCTGGAAAAGCTGACCGTGCCCGTCGCTGACGAAGCGGTGGACGAGCAGGTGCAGAAGTTTGCCGAGCAGCAGAAGAGCTACGAAGCCGCCGAAGGCCGCGCCGCGGAAGATGGCGACCAGGTGATCTGCGATTTCGTCGGCAAGCTGAACGGCGAAGAGTTCGAGGGCGGCAAGGCTGAACAGCAGGCGATCGTGATCGGCTCGGGCCGCCTGATCCCTGGCTTCGAAGAGCAGCTCATCGGTGCAAAGGCCGGTGAAGAGCGTACCATCACCGTCACTTTCCCCGAAGATTACCCGGCCGCCAACCTCAAGGGCCAGGACGCCACTTTCGACATCACCGTCCACGAAGTGAAGGTGCCGGCCGAAACTAAGATCGATGACGAGTTCGCCAAGCAGCTGGGCCTGGAAGGGCTCGACCAGCTGAAGGGCCTGCTGCGCGGTCAGCTCGAATCGGAGACCGAAGGCCTCACCCGCACCCAGATGAAGCGCCAGTTGCTCGACCAGCTTGCCGCCGGTCACGATTTCGCCGTGCCGCCGACGATGGTCGAGGCCGAGTTCGAGCAGATCTGGCAGCAGCTTCAGCAGGAAGCCGCGCGCGAGGAAGACCCCGAAGCCGCGATCGCCGAGATCGAGGCCGAGAAGGAGGATTATCGCAAGATCGCAGAGCGCCGCGTGCGCCTGGGCCTGCTGCTGTCGGAAATCGGCCAGAGCAACGGCGTCGAAGTGAGCGCGCAGGAGATGCAGATGCTGCTGCAGCAGGCCGCGCAGCAGTACCGCCCGGAAGATCGCCAGCGTTTCGTCGAGTATGTCCGCCAGGACCCGATGGCCGCAGCCCAGCTTCGCGCGCCTCTTTATGAGGACAAGGTCGTCGATTTCCTGATCGAGAAGGCCGACGTGACCGAGCGTGAAGTGACGCGCGAAGAGCTGCAGGCCGCGATCGAAGCGGACGCAGACGAAACGACCTCCGACGCCAAGCCGAAGAAGGCAGCGGCGAAGAAGGCCAAGAAGGCTGACGCGACCGACGAAGCGGAAGCCGATGCCGAGCCGAAGAAGGCTCCTGCCAACAAGAAGGCAGCCGAGCCTGCTGCGGCTGAAGCCGAGGCAGAGGCTGACGCGGAAGCCAAGCCTGCGGCGAAGAAGGCTCCGGCCAAAAAGAAGGCCGAGGCCGCCGACGAAGGCGATGCCGCTGAAGCCGAGGCCAAGCCGGCCAAGAAGACTCCTGCGAAGAAGGCGGCCACGACCGAGGATTGATCCTCTCGCTATGATCTCACGCAAGGAGCGTCGCGGCCTGGCTGCGGCGCTTCTTGCTTTTGGGGCCAGATCGATCTGCCTGGGATCAGTGCTTTGCGGCAGGCTTTAGGCGGGTGATTTGTGGTACGAACGCCGGACTATCCCCAACCTGCGGGGAGCACATGGCCGATACGTGGGTTAATGCCCTTGAACTGAAGCCAGAGGCACGCGACATAGCGGGTCCAGATTGAAGAGGACCTCCATGATCGACTTGTTCGGCGCAAGCGGCGCCCAGGGTAAGTTCACCGCCGATCCCGTGACCGGCGCACTCGTGCCGATGGTGGTCGAACAGACCAGCCGTGGCGAGCGTAGCTTCGATATCTACTCGCGCCTGTTGCGGGAGCGTATCGTATTCATCACCGGCGCGGTCGAGGATCACATGGCCTCGCTGATCGTCGCGCAGCTGCTGTTCCTGGAGAGTGAAAATCCCTCCAAGGATATCTCGATGTACATCAACTCGCCCGGTGGCGTGGTGACGGCCGGCATGGCAATCCACGACACCATGCAGTACATCCGCCCACGCGTGTCCACCGTCTGCATCGGGCAGGCCGCCTCGATGGGCAGCTTCCTGCTCGCGGCGGGTGAGCCAGGCATGCGGATCGCTCTGCCCAACGCCCGAATCATGGTGCACCAGCCTTCGGGCGGCGCGCAGGGCATGGCCAGCGATATCGAAATCCAGGCTCGCGAAATCCTGCGGATGCGTCGCCGCCTGAACGATCTCTACGTCAAATACACCGGCAAGTCGCTGGATGACATCGAGAAGGCGATGGATCGCGACACGTTCCTGGAGGCCGACGAGGCGTTGACCTTCGGTCTTGTGGACAAGGTGTTCGAGAGCCGGCCAGACGCGGAAAAGGCCGAAGAGGCAAAGTGATACAGGGAGGGTGGCCCGTGGGTCACCCTTCATCTGGCGGCAACCATCGCTAGCTAGGATTGATCAACAGGCCCCCCGCAGAGTAAGGGTGGCGAGTCGCCCCGCGCCGGGGCAGCAAGAACGAGAATGACCAAATTGAGCGGATCTGACGCCAAGAGCACCCTTTACTGCAGCTTTTGCGGGAAATCGCAGCATGAGGTGCGCAAGCTGATCGCGGGTCCGACCGTGTTCATTTGCGATGAGTGTGTCGAGCTTTGCAACGACATCATCCGCGAAGAAACCAAGGCAGGTATTGCCGGCAAGAAGGACGGCGGCGTCCCATCGCCGCGAGAGATCTGCGAAACGCTGAACGACTATGTCATCGGCCAGGATCGCGCCAAGCGCGTGCTTTCGGTCGCGGTGCACAACCACTATAAGCGGTTGAAGCACAGCGGAAAGTCCGGTGATGTCGAGCTTTCGAAGTCGAACATCCTTCTGATCGGGCCCACCGGTTCGGGCAAGACGCTGCTGGCTCAAACGCTGGCCAAGACGTTCGACGTTCCGTTTACCATGGCCGACGCCACGACGCTTACCGAAGCGGGTTACGTGGGCGAGGACGTGGAAAACATCATCCTCAAACTGCTGCAATCCTCCGACTATAATGTCGAGAAGGCGCAGCACGGCATCGTCTATATCGACGAGATCGACAAGATCAGCCGCAAGGCCGAGAATCCGTCGATCACGCGTGACGTTTCGGGCGAGGGCGTGCAGCAAGCGTTGCTCAAGCTGATGGAAGGCACGACCGCCTCCGTCCCACCGCAGGGTGGCCGCAAGCATCCACAGCAGGAATTCCTGCAGGTGGATACGACCAACATCCTGTTCATTTGCGGCGGCGCGTTCGCCGGGTTGGACAAGATCATCTCCGATCGCCTGCAGAAGCGTTCGATCGGTTTCGGCAACCATGTCGCCGATCCCGACAAGCGCCGCATTGGTGAACTGCTGCAGAAGGCAGAGCCGGAGGATCTCCTCAAGTTCGGTCTGATCCCGGAGTTCGTCGGACGTCTCCCCGTCATCGCGACGCTGGAAGATCTGGATATCGTCGCGCTGGTGAAGATTCTCAGCGAGCCGAAGAACGCGCTGATCAAGCAGTATGCCAAGCTGTTCGACCTTGAAGACGTTGAGCTGACGTTCACCGACGATGCGCTGGAGGCGATCGCGCAGCGCGCTATCGAACGCAAGACCGGCGCGCGTGGCCTTCGCTCCATCGTGGAAAGCATGTTGCTTGACACCATGTTCGACCTACCGACCGAGAACAACATCGCCGAGGTCGTGGTCGACAAGGACGTTGTAGAAGGCCGCAAGGAACCGGTCCGCGTCCACAAGGGCGACAAGGCCGAAGCCGCCGCCTGATCCTGATTGCCCGCCTTGCCAGTAATGGTGAGGCGGATGTTCCCCGACATTTTTCCAAGCAAGGCCGCATTGCCCCGCAATTGCGGCCTTGCTTTGTAGGGGTCCTCTTGCTTCCCTAGCGGCGGCATCATCGCCGTGCTGGAGACCAAGACCTGATGACTGACGCCCCAGCTTCCGATGCTTCGGTAGAAGCGCATGCCAACGGACTGCAGTGGCGTATCCTGATCGGCTTTATCGCTGGGCTGGGGGCGGGTCTGCTGGTCTATACGTTTGCGGCGGGCGCGCCGTGGGTTTCGACTATCGTGACCTACGTCACGGGTCCGATCGGCCAGATTTTCCTCCGGCTACTGTTCATGCTGGTTCTGCCGCTGCTGTTTTCCGCGCTAGTTCTGGGCATCGCCGAGATGGGCGAAATCCGGGCACTGCGCCGGGTCGGGATCGCCACGCTGCTTTATACCATCATCGTCTCCGGCATCGCCGTCGTCCTGTCGCTGACGATAGTCAACGTCCTGCGTCCGGGCGCCGGCGTCGATCGGGACGCGGCCCAGGCATTGCTGGCGCAAGGCGGGCAGGCCGCATCCGGCATTGTCGCCGCGTCCAAAGAGGCGAAGGGCGGCGTCGAAGCAGTGCTGGGCATCGTGCCCACGAACGTCATCACCGCCATGAGCCAGAACGATATCCTGGCGGTGATGTTCTTCGCGCTGTTTTTCGGCATCGGCATTCTGCTGGTGCAATCACGCAAGACCGACGTGTTGAAGGACGCGATCGAAGGCGTGTTCCAAGTGGCGATGAAACTGATCAACATCGTCATCCAGCTCGCGCCGTTCGCCATTTTCTGCTTCATGTTCAATCTGGCCGCGCAGTTCGGGTGGGACCTGCTGTTTAAGCTGGCGGCCTACGTCGGCGTCGTGCTGTTGGCCCTGGCCCTGCAAACCTTCGGCGTGTTTTCGCTGCTGCTGGCGTTCATCGCTAAGAAGAGCCCGATCGCCTTTTTCCGCGAGACGCGCGAGGCGAGCCTGATGGCCTTCTCGACCGCCAGTTCCAACGCCACCCTGCCGACCTCGCTGCGGGTTGCCGAGGATGAGCTGAAGCTGCCCACGAAAGTGTCGCGCTTCGTCCTGACCATCGGGGCGACGGCAAATCAGAACGGCACCGCCATGTTCGAAGGCGTGACCGTCCTTTTCCTGGCGCAGTTCTTCGGAGTCAGCCTGGATCTGGGGCAGCAGATCTTCGTGATGCTGGTGTGCATCCTGGCCGGCGTGGGTACGGCCGGGGTACCGGCCGGATCGCTGCCGGTAATCGCCCTGATCCTGAACGGCGTTGGCGTGCCGCCCGAGGGCATCGGCCTGATCCTGGGCGTCGATCGGTTTTTGGATATGTGCCGCACGACGCTGAACGTCATCGGCGATCTGGTAGCGGCGACAGTGATTTCCGCAGTCACCAAGGAAACGTAGGTCTTCCGGGCATAGCGCCCGCGCATGATCAGGCGAAGATGGCGACGACATCCAGCGAGAGGAAAAGAAGCGACACGCTTTGCCACAGCAGCCAGAGGGCGGTTGCGACGATCGACGCGGCGATGAACCAGTGGACCTTGCAGTAATAGAGGTAGCGCAGCCAGAAGCGCTTCCACCATCGCATCAGTCGGCGCGGCTCTTTGGCTTTTCCAGTACCTTGGCCTTGAAGCTGCACAAGTCCACCACCGGACAGCGCCAGCATTCGGGTGTGCGGGCCTTGCAAATGTAGCGGCCGTGCAGGATCAGCCAGTGATGAGCGCCGATGCGAAAGGGTTGGGGCACTTTCTTTTCCAGGCCCAGTTCCACCGCGAGCGGCGTCTTGCCTTTGGCCAACCCCGTGCGGTTGCCGACGCGAAATATATGGGTGTCGACCGCGAAGGTCTCCGCACCGAACGCCGAATTCATCACCACGTTGGCGGTCTTTCGGCCCACACCAGGTAATGTGACAAGGGCATCGCGATCGGCCGGCACCTCGCCGCCATAGTCCCGCACCAGGATTTCCGACAAGGCGATGACGTTCTTGGCCTTCGAGTTGAACAGACCGATCGTCTTGATGTGTTCCTTCAGGCCTTCTTCGCCCAATTCGATCATCTGATCGGGCTTGGTCACTTCCCGGAACAGCGCGCGGGTGGCTTTGTTGACGCCTACGTCGGTTGACTGGGCTGAAAGAACGACGGCCACCAGCAACTGGTAGACATTGTCCCGGCCGTATTCGAGCTCCGTCACCGGATCGGGATTGGCCTCCGCCAGGCGGCGGAAGAACTCGAAAATATCGGCCTTCTTCAAAGGTCGAGCACTTCGGGCATCGTGTATCGCCGCGCCGGTTTGCCGACTAGCCACTGGCAGGCCCGCACCGCACCCTTGGCGAAGATCGAGCGATTCTCGGCCAGGTGAGACAGCGTGACACGCTCGCCATCGCTGAGGAACATCACCGAATGGTCGCCCGCCACCGAGCCGCCGCGCAACGACGCAAAGCCGATCGTGCCGCGTTCGCGCTTACCCGTGATCCCGTCCCGCCCGCGCTCGCTATGCTCGTCCAGGCCGATCCCGCGACCTGCCGCAGCGGCTTCGCCCAGCAGCAGCGCAGTGCCGGAGGGCGCGTCCACCTTCATGCGATGATGCGTCTCGACGATCTCGATATCCCAGTCTTCCGCCAGGCGCCTTGCCGCTTCGCGCACCAGATGGGCCAGCAGGGTGACGCCAAGCGAGGTGTTGCCGGTTTGCAGAATCGCGATCCGCTCCGCCGCGTGATCGATCAGGAAATGGTGGCGCTCCTCCAGCCCGGTGGTGCCGATCACCACCGGCACCCCGGCGGCCACCGCCGCATCGAGATTGCCCTCCAACGCGGCGGGGGACGAGAAATCCACCAGTACGTCGCTGTGCGCGGCCAAGGCGGCGACATCGCCATCCTTGTCGATCCCGCCGGCTGACGTGGCTCCTGCCTCCGCAATTGCGGCGACGATCGCCTGCCCCATGCGACCGGCGCTGCCGATGATGCCGATGCGAATACCTGAAGATGTCCCCGAAGACGTCATTGCGCGATCCTTGTTGCGCGTGTCTCATGCCGGTGATGAAGGACATCCGCAATATCGTCATCCTCTCCGGCGCAGGGATTTCAGCCGAGAGCGGCATCGACACGTTCCGCTCTGAGGGCGGCTTATGGGAACGGCACCGGGTGGAGGACGTCGCGACGCCCGAAGCCTTTGCGCGCGATCCCGATCTGGTGCTGCGCTTCTATGACATGCGCCGTGCCGCCATCCAGACCAAGGAGCCCAATGCGGCACATCTGGCGCTGGCGCGGCTCGATGCGGAATGGCCGGGCGAATTGCTGATCGTGACCCAGAATGTCGACGATCTGCACGAGCGCGCCGGTGCTGAGCGGGTGCTGCATATGCATGGGGAGCATCTGCTCGCCTGGTGCACCGCCTGCGATACGCGCTCGCCTTGGACCGGCACTCTGGTCGAGCGTCCGCCGTGCCCGGTGTGTGGCGAGCGGGCGCTGCGGCCGGACGTCGTGTGGTTTGGCGAGATGCCATATCGGAT
>NZ_CAXYKL010000276.1:0-4071 GCF_964277725.1 uncultured Novosphingobium sp.
CCCGCTGGTCAGCGCGATGCGCACCGCCTCCTGCTTGAACTCTTCTGTGTGCTTGATCATCTCGTAGGTCTCCTGTTGCGAGCTCTAATCGCTCAGGTGACCGGCGCAAAACCGTTACAAGTCCAAAGCGCCCCACTCAGAGCGCCGAGCTTGGGCGGTGATACCGATCTCTCCGGGAGCCGCCGATCCGCTCCCAGTGCCGCCTGAGGAGCCCACCACGGACTTCGCGAGCGTTTGGGTCGACGACATGCTGGCAAAGGGCAAGTCGATCCCGGCGCTGAACCAGCCGACCTAACCCAACCTCAATCCACAGAACACAGCCACCCGGAGCCGCAACAACGCGGTTCCGGGATCGACCCTCCTATACCCCCATCAATCGAGGACCAATCATCATGCCCGTAATCAAACTTGACGCCATTACCGTCCAGACCCTGACTTGCCCTGCCGGCAAGGACCGCATCGTATACCGGGATACCGCCGTGACTGGATTTCTCGTGGCTGTGTATCGCAGCGGTTCGAAGACCTACGCCCTGAAGTACCGCGACAAGCACGGCGACCAGAAGGAATACAAGATCGGTCGAGTCGCCGACATCTCCTTCGCCGACGCCAAGAAGAAGGCCATCCACGCCCGATCACGTGTCGTCATGGGCCAGAGCCCAGCGGAAGAGCGCAAGCTCGACCGAGCGGTGCCTACCATCAACGAACTGGCAGCCCGCTATCTTGAATACGTCGAGACCTACAAGCGCTCGCACGATATCGACGAACGGTACATCCGGTTGCACTTGCTGCCCAAGTTTGGAAAGCGGCGGATCAATTCGCTCGAGCAGACCGAGGTCATGGAATGGCTCAGCGAACAGGTGCGGGGTGGATACGCTCAGGCCACCGTCAATCGCTGGCAAGTGATCCTGTGTCACATGCTTCGGATGGCGAACGTATGGAAGCTGCCCGGCTCCGAAGTGAATCCGCTGGAAGGCGTCAAGCAGAAGGATCCGGAAAACAAGGTCGAGCGGTTCCTGTCGGCGGCGGAGACGCAACGATTGAAGGTGGCTGTTGAGAACAGTCCCAATCCGTTGCTCGGCAAGATCGTCGCATTGCTCCTGCTCACCGGTTGCCGCAAACGCGAGCTTCTGGACGCCCGCTGGGACGATTTCCGGCTCGATCAGCGGCTCTGGCGCATCCCGACGTCAAAGACGGGCAAGCCTCGGCATGTGCCCCTCAGCGACGACGCCATGGCCGTGCTGCAGTCGTTGCCCCGGTATGACGACTGTCCGTTCATCCTGCCGAACCCCAAGACGATGAAGCCGTTCCGCAACTTCTTCAACTCGTGGGATACCGCCCGCCGAGCGGCTGGCTTGCCGGACGTGCGGGTTCATGACCTGAGGCACTCTATGGCCTCGAACATGGCGAACTCGGGCCAGTCGCTTTACGTCATCGGCCAGATCCTTGGACACACCCAGCCGAGGACCACGACCCGATACGCGCATCTCTCGAACGAGACGCTGCACAAGGCCGCGAACGCCGCGTCTGTCGCCAGCGGCACGACATGGGGCACAACCGCTTAACATATTAGCCAGCCCTCAGGTGACCAGCGTCGCTTGGGGGCTGGCCCCTTTCTTATTTTTTCAGCCCTACCACTAGCCAAGCCATGTTCTGACATCGGGCACGGGTTCTGCTTGCGGTCTAAGATTCCCTGGTAGAAAATATGGCGGATGAATTAACAGCTTCGCCATAGCTTCTTGACACCTTGTTCCGGATCGATGCTTTCGATCAACGACGCGAACGCGGTAAGGATCACTATGAGTAAGGCGCCTGCGCTTCTTCTTCTAGCGCTGCTTGGCACATCCGCCACCAGCGCGTTCGTGAAGCTTCCGATGGCGAGAAGCCAGCCGGTCAGGTTGACAACCGCCGAACAGCTCGGCTTCGTCATTGAATATGATCGTCCACCACCGACGTTCGGACAATCAGCGAACGAGACCTGGACGAAGCGAGGCGAGCTCGTCCGGGTGGATGTTGTTTCGGGACCCAGCGGCGGCCGGCGAGCTATACGGCGCTCAACGTATCAGACTCCTGGCCAGAAGTCGGTCTTCACGGTTGGCCGATATACTGACGGCAGCGTTGCGACGCTCTTTCTCATGCGTGACCCGCTGTCTTATCCGCCGCCGCTATCCGAGCGGACGTTCTCGGGGGCGAGCGAAAAGCACCTCGGCCAGACATGCAGGTTGTGGCGGCGATCGGTTCCACAATCGACTGGCGGAACGTTCGACCAGAGTGGCTGTGTCAGTGCAACGGGCGTCGAGCTTTGGTGGCGCAACGCGAACATCGACGCCATCTTTGCCAGATCGATTCGTAGGGTTCCGGTTCAAACTGGCGATGTCCAGCCTCCCCTCGATCTGCTCGACTTCCGCAAGTGGATGGTCGGCACTCCTGCGGGTGCTCATCAAGGTGACTACGAAGTTGTTCTAACCGCCGAACACTCAGCTTTGCCGAGCAAGGTTGCGCGACGCAGCGGCAATTGGCTGCTGGAGCACGAAAGGTCCCGTTCCAGCGAGTCGCTGACACTGACCAATCGTCAGGCTAATATCACTCTGCGCTACAATAAGGGCTCGGGCGATGATGCTCAGTTGACTATCAGCAAGGACGCATTCGGCTCCACGGCAGGCGTGGCTCCCTCGGGTGAACGCTTGGCAAATCTGCCAGATGAGACGCTCTTGGGAGAGCGCTGTCAGTGGTGGAATATGACTAAGGGAATGACCGACTACGGTCGCGCTGAATGCCGGACGAAGGACGGTGTTCCACTTATCATTCGGACCACGTCTTGGGGTTCTGGCTGGACCATAAAAGCATCAAAGTTCAAGCGCGGAGCGATCTCGATGCAGTCCATCGTTCCGCCTGCTGGCATTCTCGCCCCAGCGACTTGGGGCTTGGCTCAGCGCCGCTAGCCAGCGCTGCAACGCTAGCCGGAGCCGTGCAGGATGGGTGGCTTGTTCCAGTGGTGCTCGTCGTCATGTGAGGCATGGGGGAGGGCCGATCTACCGACTTTCCCATGTGAAAATGCGTTCGTATGGGAACTTGCCAGATGCGGTTTTCGGCACGGGTAGGAAGCCGATAGGGGAGGGAGAAGGCGTCCCCGAGATCCTTCCTAGTGCGTTGTTAAAGCTGTGGTTTTCTGGATCGTGTCAGAGTCTGTTCATGCTGGTCTCGGCGCTCATGGGGCGTGAGCGGATGCAGGCGATCTATGCGCATGCCATCGCGCAGGAGTATCGCTTTTACTCTTACGGTGACTCGTCGCTGTTGATCCCTTGAAAGCATGTCTTGGAACCTTCGCGGTGACCGTCCATCTACCCGCGATGGAAAATATTCTTGAGATTCGCGGCCTGACGAAAACTTACAAGGGGGGCTTCACCGCGCTGAACGGTGTCGATCTGGACATCCACAAAGGTGAGATCTTCGCGCTGCTCGGCCCCAATGGCGCGGGCAAGACAACGCTGATCGGCGCGGTGTGCGGATTGGTGCGGCCGACCGGCGGCACGATCCAGGCATTCGGTGAAGACATGGGCCGCCATTGGCGTCGGCTTCGCGCCCGGATCGGCCTGGTGCCGCAGGAACTGGCGACCGATATGTTCGAGCCGGTGATGCGCTCCGTCACGCATTCGCGCGGGCTGTTCGGACTGGCGCCGGATCCGGCCCGGATCGAGGCAATCCTCAAATCGCTCAGCTTGTGGGACAAGCGCGATACGCAGATTCGCGCTTTGTCCGGCGGTATGAAGCGCCGGGTCCTTATCGCCAAGGCCATGGCGCATGAGCCCGAACTGCTGTTTCTTGATGAGCCGACAGCCGGTGTCGATGTCGAATCGCGGCGGGATATGTGGCAGCAGATCGCCGAGATGCGCGAACGGGGCACTACCGTGATCCTGACCACGCACTACATCGAGGAGGCCGAGGAAATGGCCGATCGCGTCGGCATCATCCGGCAGGGCGAAATCCTGATGGTGGATGACAAGGACGCGATCATGAAGCGCCTGGGCCGCACGGAAGCGCATATCGTCCTGACCGAGCCGCTCTCGGCCCTGC
>NZ_CAXYKL010000277.1:0-6244 GCF_964277725.1 uncultured Novosphingobium sp.
GAGAGGCTGACGTGTGATCAGAACGAAGCTGTACAGGTCAGCTCACGCGTGAGCGGTGTTTTGGCCACACTTCAGTCGCTAGTGCGTTCGTCATCACGAGCCTCGTGGCGACGCGATGGCTATCTCGCATTGGAGGACTATGGCGCGCTTGGCGACGGGCGCTCTGTCGTGCTCTCGGGCGCGGATGGCTCGATAGACTGGTGGTGCGTGCCTAACCTGGATTCGCCGCCGTTATTCGACCGCCTTCTCGATCCCGAGGAGGGCGGGCGCTTCACCATCACACCGGACGACGCCTTTGAGGTGGAACGTTGCTACCTTCCTGACAGCAACGTCCTGCAAACGATCTTCACCACCGCTAACGGCCGAGCGCGGCTGACGGAGTCTTTGAACAGCGGCACCGCGGGTCGGCTGCCTTGGGCCGAGCTCGCACGCCGGGTGGAGGGGCTGGAGGGTAGCGTCTCATTTAGCGTCGAGATGCGTCCCGGCCGCCGCGCGAATGGGGCCAGTCCCTATCACTCGCAGATCGGCAAGCACGCCGTGTTTCACGTCGGCTCGGTTCTTGGCCTTTTCCTGCACACCGACGGCTTTGCGGCGCGGCCCGCTGACGAGGCGATAAAGGGCATTTTGACTATTGCGCAAGGTCAGCGTGAGGTGCTGGCGATCGTTGCGGGTGAAGGCGAGCCGCTGGTGGTGCCCTCGCTTGCAGACATAGACGATCGCATCGACGTATCCGACAGCGAATGGCGCGCCTGGGCTTCAAGGGTCGAATACGATGGCGAGCATAGATCGGCGTTCATCCGAAGCGTGCTGGCGTTAAAGCTGCTGCTCTATTCGCCCTCCGGCGCGATCGCGGCGGCGGCGACCACGTCGGTTCCGGAAGGGATCAGTGGCCCCAAGAACTACGATTATCGCTACGCCTGGATTCGGGACGCGGGTTACACGATCAAGGCGTTTCTGACGGCCGGGGCGCACGCCGAGGCCAAGGCGGCGTTCACCTGGTTGCTCAAGCGGCTCGACGAGCAAGGTACGCGGGTGTGCTATACACTGGGTGGCGAGCGAGTGCCTGGTGTTACTGAGATCGAGGTGCCTGGCTATCGTCAGTCGCAGCCGGTGCGAATCGGCAATGTCGCTACCGATCAGCACCAGCACGGCATTTATGGCGATATCTTTGAGACTGCCTCTTGCTTTGTCGCGTGCGGCAACATTCTCGATCCCGCCAGCGCCGAGCAACTTTCGCACCTCGCCGATGCTTGCGCCGATGCGTGGCGCAAGAAGGACGCCGGCATTTGGGAGCTGGAAGAGCCTCAACACTATACGATGTCCAAAATTAGCTGCTGGCAGGCACTTGCCCGCGCCGTCGAACTGGCGGACGAGGGACAGTTGCCCACCACCTGCCGCGATCGCTGGGCGCGCGAACGGGACAGGATTGCAGACTGGATCGAGGAGAACTGCTGGTCAGAAGGCCGGCAAGCCTTTGTTTTTTATCCCGGCAGCGACAAGCTAGATGCGTCGCTGGCCCTGGCGGTCCGCTTCGGCTTTGACGGGCGCGACAAGCTGGAGAAGACGCTGGATGCGATCGATGCCGAGCTGGGCGCTGGCCCTTATCACTATCGCTATAGCGGCGTCTCGGCCGAAGAAGGATGCTTTATCGCCTGCACTTTCTGGATGGTGGAAGCGCGTGCGTTGCTTGGCCAGCGCGACCGGGCGGAAAAAGCGTTTATCGGCGTTTCTCATGCGCTCGATCGAGGTGTCGGCATCATGACGGAAATGGCCGATCCCAAGACGGGGGCCTTCCTCGGCAACCTGCCGCAAGGTTTGTCCCATCTCGCGCACGTCATGGCGCTGGACGTACTTTCCCACCGGGATGCTTGCTGACCCTGGTGCGTTAGTACGCGCGTAACTCATTAAACGAACAGGAGATATCGATGTCCGACCGCTTGCAGATGCAGGATCCGCGTAACCAATATCCCCAGCCTCCATTCCCACGTCAGCCGCAACCTGTACCCGGCCTCGCCGCCGAGATGGACCCCAAGCCCGATCATGGCGAAACCAGCTATGCCGGGTCGGGTAAGCTGAAAGGCCGCAAGGCCTTGGTTACAGGTGGGGACAGCGGCGTCGGCCGTGCCGCTGCGATCGCCTACGCACGTGAGGGCGCCGACGTGGCAATCTCATACCTTCCATCCGAACAGGCCGATGCCGACGAGGTCATCAAGCTGATCGAGGTGGAAGGACGCAAGGCATTGGCGCTGCCCGGCGACATCACCGACGAGGCCTGGTGCCGGGACATGGTGGCCAAGACGGTAGAGAGCCTGGGTGGCCTCGACGTGCTGGTGATCAATGCGGGCCGCCAGCAGAACCGCGAGGATATCTCGAAAGTCACTTCGGAGGACTTCGACAAGACGATGAAGACCAATCTTTATGCCATGCACTGGATCACGCAGGCCGCGGTGCCGCACTTGCCGGCGGGTGCCAGCGTGATCACCACCGCCTCGATCCAGGCCTATGAGCCGTCCGCCATCCTGCTTGATTATGCGACGACCAAGGCCGGGATCGTCGCCTATACCAAGGCGCTTGCCAGGCAGCTGCTGGAAAAGGGCGTCCGTGCCAACGTGGTCGCCCCCGGACCGTTCTGGACCGCGCTGCAGTCCTCCGGTGGTCAGCCGCCCGAAGCGGTCGAGCAGTTCGGGGCCAAGACTCAGTATGGCCGCCCCGGCCAACCAGTAGAGCTTGCCCCGGTCTATGTGCTTCTGGCCAGCCAAGAGGCCAGTTACATGAACGGTGAGGTTTACGGCGTGACGGGTGGCGCCGGCGTCGGTTGAACGTCAAATGCGGGGTTGCAGCAGTTTATGCCGCAGCCCCGCTTCGCTTTCATGTGGCGATCGTGAAGACCGAGCCTGAATCAACCCGCAGGCCGGCCCCGTTGATGAAGCTGGACCGCTCGGAGCACAAAAAGACGATCGCTGCGGCCACTTCCTCGGCACGGCCCCGACGCTTCAGTTCCATGCCGGGGCGTTCCTCGTCCAGGAAGCTGGCGATCGCCTCGTCAAAGCTTTCGCCGCGTTCTTCGGCTCGTTTGCGCATCATCTTGTCGGTCATAGGGGTGGCGATGAAGGCGGGCGAGACCGTATTCACCAGGACATTATCGCCGCCATATGCCTTCGAGAGGCCCTTCGCCAGACTGAGGATGCCGGCCTTCGAAGCGCAGTAGGCCAGCTCTTCGACGTAGGGCTGAACCGCATCTTCGGACGCGAGCAGCACGATCCGGCCCCATCCTTTCTCGCGCATCGCAGGGATCGCCTCGCGGCACATGCGCACCGCGCCCATCAGGTTGATATCCAGTGTTTGCTGCCAGCCCTCGTCATCCACCTCCAGAAAGTCGCCAGTCGCCCCGGTCACGCCGGCGGAGTTGACGTAGATGTCCGGCTCGCCCAGTTTTTCGCGCACTTGGGCCCAGATTGATTTCACTTCGTCTGGCTTGGTCACGTCCCCGGTGACGGCAATCACGTCGCCCAAAGAGGTTAAGTCAGCGGCGGCGTCGTCCAGCGACCCGCCGGCCTGGTCAGTGATCGCGACCTTTGCGCCCGCTTCCAGCAGCAGCCGCGCGGTTTCCTTACCCATGCCGGAATCCGCTCCGCTTATCAATGCGATGCGGCCCTTGATGCCCAAATCCATAGTGAACTCCTTCAGCTTTGCGATGGTTGAGAAAGATGTGTGTGAGCGGCTGAGGTGCCGGTTACGAAAGCAGCGTGGCTATCGATCAGAGCGGCCAGCGCCCGTGGTTGCTCGTAGGGAATAAGATGTGCCGCATCGGAGATGACCTCTAGGCGTGCGTCCCGGTAGTGGGGGGCATTTAGGTGGCGCTGCGCTGGCTCGCCAAGATCGCCATCCTTCGCTCCCGCGATGATCAGGGCGGAAAGGTCTATCTGCCCGATCTCGGCGCTCCAGTCTTCGCGGCTCCCTTGCTCGAGCCAAGCCAACCAGGCTTCAGGGTCGCACCGCATCACGTCCGCTATCGCTTTCTCACGCAAGGCTTGCGGCAGGGGATCGGCCGTATTGTCATCGACAAACTTCGCTGCATCTTCGTATGTCGCTTGCCCGCCGGCGAACCACTTCATCATTTCGGCCCGGCGATCTTCGTCCATCGGCTCCGGCGCGGGAGGAGAAGCTGCAACCAGAACCACACCACGCACGCTCTCCGACGACGGTCCGCCCGATACAGCGCGCGCCGCAGCTAGAGTGACGATCTTTCCACCCATGCTGTGCCCGATCAGAACACTGGTGGTGAGCTGTCGTTCGGCGATTTCATGGGTCAGCCAGTGGGCCAGACGCGCGGGATCGGTTTGGTTTGCCAATGGTCGATCCCCGAAGCCAGGCAGATCAAGCGCGATGCAGTCATAGCCCGGCAGCAGATCGATGACTTGTTCCCACTCGCGTCGACTAGAGCCAAGCGCGTGGAGAAAGACGAGGGTGGCGCGGCTCATCTCGAAAGCTTGCTGCGGGGCGAACCTCGTTTGACGATCACGACATTGGCACAGTTCGCGATTGCCACCTCGGACGTTGCCGACGCGGTAATACCAGGCTGGATTGTTATCCTGTTACACGCGCTCTCGTCCGGCATCATGGCTTGCCCTATCTCGAATACCTCGCTTGGAAAGGCACGGGAAAGTTAGGTGGTTCCGAGACATGCACTTGAGGGTGATCAGCCAAGGCCCCAATAGACGAGCACAGGGTAGACAGTAGGATTAAATGCTTGTCGTTCGCGGCCAGACCATTCCCGCGGATGCCGTCCCACAGTCGCATTTTATGAAGGCGCTCATAGCTCTTGTCTGACCTGAGCATGTGCAAGCAGAGCGAATAGCCCTGTGCCGCCGATGATGTTGCCGAACAGCGCCGGAACTATTAAATTCAACATTGCAAACGAAAAACTGATCTCTCCCGCAGCGGCCAGCAACCATGCCTCACCAGAGCCTGCCACGACGTGCGCGAACCCGCCAAGCGCAATGAAATAAGTCAGCGTCAACACGACCCAGAAGGACTGTCCGCGGGCTGCAGGCAGCAACCATGGGACCGCCGCAATGAGAAAGCCTGCCGGGATGCCAAGCTTCATCGTGGCGAGCCAATCGTGCTCGAGCAACTTGCGCGATACGTCGAGCATCGCAGCACGCTGTTCCGAAGAGCCGATTAGCACGGCCTCTATCGCAAACGCAATCAGGAGAGTGCCGATCAGATTGAAGGCAAGTACCAGCCCCCAAAGGCGTAGCAGTCGACCCAGATTGCCCCAGCTTGGATGGGTGACTACAGGAAGCACCGCCGACAGGGTGCTTTCAGTGAAAAGCTGCAGCCGGCCGAGAATCACAATCACAAATCCCAGCGAATATCCCAGGCTAGCGATGAGTGGACGCCACGGAGCATCGGGCAACATACTCTCCAGCAGCGACTGTCCCAGTAGAGAAGCGCTGATCGCCACGCCAGCGGCGAGGGCCGACCAAATCAAGGACAATGTAGGCCGGCTAAGTTCCTCGTCGCCTCTGCTGCGCACGACCTCGTGCAGCACCCGCGCGTTCGTAGGCGCACTCTCGGAGACTTCCGCGCGCTCATCGTCGCTTAAGTCGATATCGCCTTTCCTGACTTCCAGATCGTCAGCCAAGATCTCTCTCCCGTGTAAAGTTGCCACATGAGCAACGATTGGCGGAGCGGTTCGGGGCGCGGGTGCGAAAATGTCGTTTACGAATTGCCAAATTTCGATAAGCGACCCTGTCATTTCACTTGGTGATCGGCATGTGCCATCCTTTCCTAGTTGCAGACGGTTTCGTAGCGTCAGTCCGATCACGCGCGGGTCGCTTTGCATGCGGACAATCAAACTCGAATTGTCTGCCTGGACTGCCAGATACGGTATCTAATTCTTATCGAACAGATCACGCGCGAAAACGGCAAACTCAAGATTTTTTGTTAAAGCGCAGCCAATGCTGACATTTATGATCGTATAGCCTTTAATGATCGTGAAAGCATGGGCAGTCGGATTGCCAAATACTCTGATCCGCATATTTGCATCGGTGTGTGGCAGGATCGCGCCCCTGTTTCCGAGCGGAAATCCGTGGGGCCGTCAGTGCCATAACTATTCAGCAGGTCGGGAGCGGAAAATGGTAGCTGGTAGGTGGCGCGGGGGCCGTAAATCGATATCGGGCAGGCGTTGAAATTTCGCCGGAAGAAGTGAAGCCCGCCGTTAGCCGAACGGGTCGTCTCC
>NZ_CAXYKL010000278.1:0-10853 GCF_964277725.1 uncultured Novosphingobium sp.
CCGCCGCGGTTCAGAGCCACTACGGGCAAACGGTTTCCAGGAAATCGACCAAGCCGCGTTCTTCGCGCGATAGCCATTGCGTGGCGCGCGGCAGCTTTTCCGGCATGACCGGAGCCTCCGTGCCGCCTTTCGCCGCTGCCACGATGGCAGGATGCACATAGGATTTGCGCGCGATCGTCGGCGTGTTGCCCAATCGCTCGGAAACATCCGTCATCAGCGCCTTGAGCGATAGTCCCGGTTCTTCGTGTAGCCGGCAGAATGCGAACGCGCTGGCTGCCCATGTGCGGAAATGCTTTGCGGTGAAGGCGTCGCCCATGATCGCGTGGATATATTCGTTAACGTCTTGGCTATCGACTGGAACTGCCTCTCCTGCCTCATCCAAGTACTGAAACAAGTGTTGCCCGGGCAGGTCCTGCATCAAACGGACACAGCGAACCAGCTTCTTGTCATCGCAATCGATCTCATGGACTTTGCCAGACTTGCCGCGAAAGCGCAGGCGCAACATGCCGCGATCAATGCGAGCATGACGGTTGCGCAGGGTTGTCGCGCCAAAGCTTTTGTTCTGCTTGGCGTATTGCTCGTTCCCGATGCGGATCGCCCCGGTATCCAGCAGCGAAATCACCGAGGCGATCGCTCGATCCCGGGTCAGCTTGCGCGAGCCGAGGTCTTGCGCCACCCGCTTACGGACCGCCGGCAATTTGCGACCGAACTGGGCACACAGATCGAACTTCGCCGCCTCCCGCTCCTCCCGCCAATCGGGGTGGTAGCGATATTGCTTGCGGCCCCGCGCGTCATAACCGAACGCCAGCATGTGGCCATCCGGGCGTGGGCAGAACCAGCAATTCTCGTAAGCTGGCGGCAAGGCAATCCGGTTTAGCCTGTCGATCTCGTCACGATCCTTGATCCGCTCTCCGGCCGCAGAAAAATACGCCCATCTGTCGCCACGAACTTTTCGCCGCGTGATGCCGGGCATACTGTCATCGACAAAGCGCAGGCTGGGCATGGCGCGGTAAACCTTTCCGTGTTCACTCACGACATGGCGAGCAATGCTCTAACGCATCAAGGGCAAGGAGGTTTTTGCGGCCCTGCGCGGCCTTGCCCTAAAGGCCACTCGCCCGTCTCCCCGTCAGAACATATATCGAACATAATGGCGAAAATGTCTCTCAAAGAAAAGCTCGAGGTCTTGGCGGACGCGGCCAAGTACGATGCTTCATGCGCATCGTCCGGAACGGCCAAGCGGGACAGCCGTAAAGGCGGGATCGGTTCTACGGAAGGCATGGGAATATGTCACGCCTATGCACCGGATGGTCGTTGCATCTCGTTGCTGAAAATACTCCTCACCAACTATTGCCAGTTTGATTGCCACTATTGCATCAACCGTAAAAGCTCCTCCGTTCGGCGCGCGGCCTTCACCGTGGATGAGGTGGTCGATCTAACGATCGGTTTTTACCGCCGTAACTATATCGAGGGGCTATTTCTTTCCTCCGGTATAATTCGCAGCTCGGATCATACGATGGAGCAATTGGTGCTCGTCGTGCGCAAACTGCGAGAAGATCATGGCTTCAAGGGTTACATCCACCTGAAAACCATTCCCGACGCTGATCCGGAAATCGTCGCGCAAGCAGGATTGTGGGCCGACCGCGTTTCAATCAATATCGAATTGCCGACAACCAGCGCCTTGACGCGCCTGGCTCCTGACAAGTCGGAAAAGCGCATAACCAGCGCCATGGCTGAGATGAAGACATCGATATTGGAAGCCAAGGAAGCGTCCCGCAAATTCAAGTACGCACCCCGGTTTGCTCCGGCCGGGCAATCGACGCAGATGATCGTTGGCGCGGATGCGGCAACGGATGTCCAGATCCTCGATCGCGCGTCATCGCTCTATCAGGGGTACAAGATGCGCCGCGTCTATTACTCCGCGTTCTCTCCCATTCCTGATGCCAGCGCGGTCCTTCCTCTGCAAAGGCCGCCATTGATGCGCGAGCATCGCCTCTATCAGTCAGACTGGCTTCTGCGATTTTATGGTTACGAGCCTTTCGATATTCAGGATGCCGCAGAAAACGGCATGTTGCCTTTGGACATCGATCCGAAGTTGGCATGGGCGCTCAAATTCCGTAGCGCCTTCCCTGTCGACGTAAATCGCGCAGAGCGTGAGCGCTTATTGCGGGTACCCGGTTTGGGGGTAAAGGCGGTCAAGACCATTCTCGCCACGCGCAGATACCGTCAGTTGCGCCTTGATGACGTGGCGCGGCTGACGCAATCGATTGCCAAGGTGCGTCCGTTTATCGTCACCTTGGATTGGCGCCCCACCTTGCTGACCGATCGCGCGGATTTGCGTCGCCTTGTGGCTCCGGTCGAAAAGCAGCTGGAATTGTTTGCTGGCTGAGAATGACTCGCGCTAGAAACTTACTTGGTCTCCGATCCGTTGATGGCGGAAAGGAGATCCCCGATGGCTGATGCACGTATCTTTAAAGATTTGAAAGCCGATCACGATCGTCACCGCAAGATGTTCGCCGAACTGAGCGATGCGAAAAGTGACAAGCGCGAAAAGCTGTTCGAGGAGTTGCGCCAAGAGTTGCAGGCCCATGCAGCCGCAGAAGAAGAGTCACTCTACTCGACGATGCTGGCCATCCCCGAACTGCGCGACGAGGCGCGTCATTCGGTATCCGAGCATAAGGAAATAGACGACTTCCTGGGCGAATTGATCGAACTCGATATCGCTTCCGACGATTGGTCGGAGAAGTTCGGCAAATTGCAGCATCGCTACTTCCACCACATTGATGAGGAGGAAGAGGAAATGTTTCCGGAGGCCGCCAAGACCTTGAGCGAAGCCGACGAAGCGCGGATCGCCAAGGTTTTCGAAAAGCGTAAGCCGAAGGAACTGGAAATCGCTGCCGAAGAAAAGCCGGGTGACGAACGCGAGTAATCCTCTTCCCGCCGAACCAATGCGCGCCGCCCCGGCGCGTGTTGTTCGTCTGGCGGCAGAAGATGACTGGGATGGCTGGCGCGATGCCGCGCGCCGCCTCCTGGCCGCTCGCGTAGCTCCAGACGCAATCGTCTGGCAGGCCAGCGAGTCCGCAGACGATCTTTTCGCGGCTGGCGGAAACGACCTTCCCCCCGAGCCCCAGTTAGAACTTCGGGTTCCGCGCGCCTTCCCCGCGCTGGCAAAATTGGCACTTCTGCATAAAGACCCAGAACGTTTCGCGCTTATCTATCGCCTGCTTTGGCAAGTGACAGAGCATCCGGGCCTTCTCAACGACCACGCCGATCCCCTTGTTCGACGAGTGGAGCTGATGGCGAAGGCTGTCCGCCGCGACATTCATAAAATGCATGCATTCGTCCGCTTTCGCGAGGTTGAGGTGCCCGTTGAAGAGGGGGCGGAAGAGCATACCCGCTTTATTGCCTGGTTCGAGCCGGAACATCATATTGTCCGGGCGACCGCCGGCTTCTTTGTCCGGCGATTTGCGCAGATGGCGTGGTCGATCCTGACGCCGGAACTATCTGTTCACTGGGATGGCGAAGTTCTGACCGAAAGTATCGGCGCTGATCGCTCGCAGGCACCGTCCGGCGATCCGCTTGAGGACATGTGGAAGGCGTATTACGCCGCGATCTTCAACCCGGCTCGGCTGAAAATTGGCGCGATGACCAAGGAAATGCCGCGCAAGTATTGGAAGAACTTGCCCGAAGCGCAGCTGATCGCGCCGCTGATCGCAGGCGCACAAGCAAGGGAGGCCACCATGGTCGCACAGCACGTCGCGCCGGATGAGCGCGGGATCTCTCTCCAAGGCCTTGCCGAAGAGGCGCAGGAATGCCGTCGCTGTCCGTTATGGAAGGGCACGAACGGATGCGTTTTCGGTGAGGGCCCCGGTGACGCCAAGCTGATGATCGTGGGCGAACAACCCGGCGATGAGGAAGATAAGGCGCATCGGCCCTTCGTAGGCCCTGCCGGCGGTGTCCTGGATCGCGCTTTGACAGAGGCTGGGGTGGAACGCAGCACGGTCTATCTAACCAATGCCGTGAAGCACTTCAAATTCGAGATGCGCGGCAAGCGACGCATCCATCAGAAACCCGATACTTCAGAAATCGAAGCGTGCCGGTGGTGGCTGGACCAGGAAATTGGGTTGGTGCGACCGCGCACGGTCCTGATGCTGGGTGCCACCGCTGTCAGAGGCGTCACCGGGAAAGCCGCTACGATTGGCAAGATGCGTGGGAGTCCTCTGCATCTGCCGCATGGGGATGGACTAGTGACGTGGCATCCTTCCTACATCCTTAGATTGCCGGACAAGGACGCGGCCGATCGCGCCTATGACAATTTGGTGGAAGATCTCAGTCTTGCGCTCGAAAAGTCACGCGAACACTGAGCAGCATTCGGGACAGTATTAAGTGCTGCTTGGAACGTCACAGATGGCCTTGCGTTAATTTCGTCGACGCTGCGATAAGCTCAGTCGAGGAGTGACATAATGGATAAGGATACGCGCGAAACATTCTGGAAGGCGTTTCAGGATAGCCCTTTCATCATGATGCGGCTTGAGAATTCAAATGAGCACGCCGAACCGATGACGGCACAGCTGGACCGTGATGCGCATCATGCCATCTGGTTTTTCTTGGCTCGCGATAACCGCATTGCTGCCGGCGGCGCGGCGATGGGGCAGGTTGCCACCAAGGGTCATGATGTCTTCGCTTGCATTTCGGGTAATCTCGTTGAGGAAACCGACACGTCTGTCCGCGAGAAACAGTGGAATCAGGTTGTTGAAAGCTGGTTTCCAAACGGCAAGAATGATCCGAACGTATTGATGCTCCGCTTCGACATCAACGACTCCGAAGTGTGGATCTCTGATATGTCGATCAAGGGCAAGTTCAAGATGCTCACCGGCATGCCGATCAAGCCAGGCGAAGCTGGCGAACACGCAACCGGCCCTGTGTGATACAGAAGAACCGCCGGTGCTACGCATCGGCGGTTCCGTTATAAAGCAAACTTGAACCTGCTTTAAATGTTCATCGCGGATGAGGCCCTATGAGGCTTTCAGAAGCTCGTCACTAGACAGGGGCTGCAGCTCCGCCGGGCGAGGAATGGAAAGTGTCTTATCCAACGCATAGGCGACAGCACCCTCAATCGTTTCTCGCGAAAAGGGCTTATGGATCACACCTACCGCAGTTCTCACGGGGGTACCGATCTGAACTGAATTTGCCGTCACATATATAATAAGAGTATTATAGCGTTCGCAGAGCATTCTCGCGATCAGGGGGCCGGTCGGACCATCTCGAAGATTGAGATCTACCAATGCGACATGAGGCGCTTTTGACACTGCTTCAGCGGAGGCAAAATCAGGAACCGTGGCTAATACATCGTAGCCACGGTCAACGAGGATGTCTTCAAGTTGGAGGGCGACTAAAAACTCATCCTCGACGATGACGACTTTCGCGTCGTTCATGCAATTAAGTCCACACTGATTTAGCATGGTCTCACGCGGCCAGAATGTTCGCATCTTCAGTGTTGGCAATCTTCACCAACTCGTCGAAGAAGGCATCGATCGCTTCGCCGCTCAATACAAAGTTGTGGCGGAAGTCCGGAAGCTGTCCCGATTCGATGATCTTGCTCAGCATTGAGCGAGCGCGGCAAATTCGGCTTTTCACAGTGCCTAGCGCGATGCCGCAGATATCGGCGATCTCTTCGTATGAAAGATTACCCGCCGCAACAAGCACGAGGGCTTCGCGGTACGTTTCTGGTATAGCGGTAAGCGCACGGAGAACGTCGCCCAATTCGATCGCGCTCTCCTGGCTGGCGGGGGCGCGCAGGATACGTTCGGCGGCAAGTTCATCGTATTCGCCATGGAAGCGGGCACGACGGGCTTCGCTGTAGAAATGATTGCGCAGGATTGTGAAAGTCCATGCCTTAAAATTGGTGCCCGCTGCATAACGCTCGCGCGCCGCCCATGCCCGCAGCATGGCTTCCTGCGCCAGATCATCTGCGCGATCACGACAACCACAAAGTCCACGCGCGAAAGCTCGGAGATGCGGCGCTACATCGGTGAGAGCGCGCTTGAAATCGCGGTCGCTGAGAGACTTGGTAGGCTCAACCTCCAAGATCATCGATGCTGTCATACGCTTCCCTCCGTCTGCCTCTGTCGAAATGTGAACGTATCTCCGCGGAGAATGGTTCCTGAGTCACACAGCAGGTGCCGCGAAAGCCAGGGTAAGCCGGTGAGATGACGAGAAACTTTGCTGAAATGAATTTTCGATGGGAACATCGGGTAGCTGACCGAACACCGACATTCCCGCCTCTGGCACGGCAGAAAAAGTTGAGGCCCCCGTCCTGGGTGGGACGAGGGCCTCGGGATCGGATCACCACCGGTTGCGGGGGGTGGGAGGGCCGGTGGTGATATTGGTGAAACATCCTGGCCAGAAAAGAGTTCCCCGAAAAGATGCGGCATTCCACCAGCCACAGGGCGCTCTTTCAATTTTTCTTGAGGCCACGGAAGATGTCGCGCTGCACAATAGTGAGTAGCCCCAAACTTGGCTTGCCACTTCAATCAACCGTGCTAGGCTTTCAGCCTGGCGGCTTAAACCGTTCACATTTGAACATTATATCGCGCCACCCTTTCAAGGATTAAGCATGTCTGTCTCCGACCAGATCAGCGTACAGCTACCTTACCTGCGCCGCTACGCACGCGCGCTCACCGGCTCGCAGCAGTCTGGAGACGCCTATGTAAGGGCTACGCTGGAAGCAGCCCTGGCAGATCAATCGTTGCGTGCCGATATCGCCCGCAGCCGGGCCGCGCTCTATGGCGCCTTCACGCGGATCTGGGCGACGTCGCATGTCGATGAACCCGTAGGTGCGGATCATGGCGATCTGCACGAACAAGCGGCACAGACCCGCCTCGCCACTATCGCACCCACTCATCGGCAGGCGCTTCTGCTGACCACCGTGGAGGAATTTTCCCGCGAAGATTGCGCGGACATCCTTGGCGTCGAAACCGGTGAGGTGGACACGCTGGTACGTCAGGCGATCGAGGAGATCGAAAGCGAGTCCACCACGGACGTTCTCATCATCGAGGACGAGCCTTTGATCTCCATGCAGTTGGAGGGCTTGGTTTCCGAGCTTGGCCATAACGTGGTCGGTACCGCGGCCACTCGCTCGCAGGCGCTTGAACTGTTTCGCAACAACCCAGCCGGTCTGGTCCTTGCGGACATTCAGCTGGCAGACGGCAGTTCCGGTATCGATGCCGTTGAAGATCTGTTGAAGTTCGGTGACGTGCCCGTGATCTTCATCACTGCTTATCCCGAAAGGCTGCTCACCGGCGAACGCCCCGAACCTACCTATCTGGTTACAAAGCCGTTCCAGGAAGCGACCGTCCGGGCCGCGATCAGCCAAGCCCTGTTCTTCGGGTCGAGCCGGCCTTTGATGTAATCTTCGCAAATCTCAGCAGAAAGGGCGGCTGCGCGATGCGCTAGCCGCCCTTTTTGTGTGCTCTGAGGATAGCGTCCCTTGAAAGTCTATCAGTCCTGCTCACCGCGGCGTAGGCTGAATTCCTTCGTAATGCGCACGGGGACCTTCAGCCGGCATTCCACGCCTTGCGGCAGGAACTGCAAGTTGACGTCAGACCGCAGCTCGTGCGCCACGATCTTTTCAATCAAATCCCTTCCGAACCCGCGCTTGTTGGGGACTGCAACCGGTGGGCCACCCTCCTCGCGCCAGTGCAGCTCGGCATGGTCGGGATCGATCATCGACCAGTGAACGTGGATCCGCCCGGCGTTCGTACTCAGCGCGCCGTACTTGGCGGCATTAGTGGCTAGCTCATGGATCCCGAGTCCGAGGGACATGGCGTCGTTAGGCGCGAGCTTGATCTCCGGGCCGCTCATTACGACGTGCGGCTCATTACCCTCCATGTAGGGCGCCAGTTCCGAACGCACGATGTCACCCAGCGGCGCGTTGCTCCAGTCAGTTTGCGAGAGGAGGTCATGTGTCGCGGACAGAGCGCGGATGCGGGCCGTCAGGCTATCGGTAAAATCGTCGATGTCCGTGGACCGACGGCGCGTGAGAGCGGCGATCGACAGCACATTTGCCAAGGTGTTCTTCACGCGATGGTTCAATTCGCGAGTCAGGGAGTTGCGGATTGCCGCCTGCCGGCTCAGCCACTCCAACACCCGGCGGTCCTCCACCGCGCGGCGAGTGATCAGCCTGCCGATCGCCATGACCATGAGCGAGGTGATGACGCCGAAGAATAACGTGATGCGTGCCATCGCCGAGAGCGCGCCCGTCTTCTTGTCGCTGACACGGATGATCCATTCGTGGCTGCCGACGTCAATCTTGCGCTCCATCGCCGCGCCGCTACTGCCGGAAGCCTTGCGTTGCGCTAGAAGGTTTTGCGGGGTTACCGCACCATCGAAAATGCTGACTTCGATCTCTTCATTGCGGAACAGTTCGGCCGCGCTTTCCACGAAGTCGTCAGCGCGAAAAGGGCTGTAGACGAAGCCCTTCATCGTATCGCGACGGCGCGCGTCGATGACCGGCATGTATATCAGGAACCCCGGTACTTGCCTGTTTTGCTCCTGGGCTAAAAAGACGCGACCGGAAGTCACAGGCTTGCCGGTTCGCATCGCCAGTTCCATCGCACGGCGACGCACCGGCTCGGAATACATGTCGAAGCCGATGGCCTTGCCGTTACTCAGGGACGACGGTTCAAGATAGATGATCGGTGTCGCGAACTTCGGGACCGGACCGTCACTCGCCTTGACTGAGGACGGGTCTGGCCAAATGCGAAAGTCAGGTGTTCCGCTGGCCCGTTTGGCATTCTGGAAAGTGATCGCGTTCTCACGGCGCAGCAGGGGCGCCCAACCGACGCCCAGCGACCCGTAGAGATTGCCGCTGGACTGAAGATCGCTTGAGAACTCGGCTATCTGGGCCTGGGTCACATCCTGCTGGGTGGCGAACAGCGCCGACGCAGCACGTAGCAGCGCAATATTCTCCGTCACTCGCCGCTGCATCGCCGAGGAGATTTCGGTAAGATTGCGATCCAGCTCAACCTCGCGACGCTGCTGGTCCGAGCGCTCGATGGCCATGACGCTGACGGCGGTGCCGATGCTGGCAATCACGAAGAGCAGCAGCGGCCAACCACGCGGATAGCGGTGGAACCACGCCTGCTTCTCCATTCTATCCAGCAAGGTGTCGTCAGCCACGACCGGAACCGTCCTTTATCTATCCCGGCACCCTGCCCGGCAGTGTTATTTTGGTCGCACGACATGGACGCGGCACATCGCGCGGACAAGTCTTTGTGTGGGGGGAACCATGACAAGGATCAAATGTTCCAGATGTACGCGCCGTCCGGCGACGAAGCTTGGTTGCTCCGCCGTGCTGGCAGCAGCTTTCGCTTGAAAGGGAGTTCGTGTTGCCTCACCCAAAAGGACAAGGGGGGTCCGGGTCACCGTCTGGCATACCGCCGCTTACCCGCAAAGAGGTTGAGCCTGGCTGGGCCGCGGGACTTCGCGCGCTGTATAATACCGTTGTCGATGAGCCTATCCCGGACAGCTTCGATGATATCCTGAAGAAGCTGGACGAGAGCGATGACGGCTGAGCGCAAGTCATCCGGCAATCAAGCGGACGAGGCCTTCCGCAAAGAGCTTCTGGGTGCCCTGCCCCACCTTCGCGCATTTGCCCGCGGCTTGTGTGGTCGCCCGGATTACGCCGACGATCTGGCGCAGGAGGCCGCCATCAAGGCATGGGGTGCCAGAGAACGTTATACCCCCGGCACCAACATGCGTGCGTGGACTTTTGCGATTCTGCGCAACCATTACCTCAGCGAACTGCGTCGTAACCGTCGCCAGACGGATCTGGACGAAGGCGTCGCGGAGCGGATGCTGGTGATGGATGCCGACCAGGAAGGCGGAATTCACTTGTCGGACATGGACGCCGCGTTGCAGCAACTCGCTCCTGAGCGTCGCGAGGCGGTCATGCTGGTTGGCGCAGGTGGTTTTACTTATGAGGAGGCGGCGGAGATCGCGGATTGCGCCGTGGGCACGATGAAGAGCCGCGTGGCACGCGCACGCGCCGAGTTGAACCGCCTGCTGAATACGGAGCCCGATCCCAAGACGCCAACTTTGCTCAAGCCTGGCACAAGTGGGCGACCACGCAAAGTCACATCCACTAGAGCCGCGCCTACCAAGCGCAAGATCGGCTGACATCCGGGGTCAGCCAACCGCCCAGAGACTTCGCGCACAAAGAAAAGCCCGCCTTTTTCGCAAAAGGCGGGCTTTTCCATCAACCATTTATGCGTCTCAGGCGGGATAGACCCATGCCGTGCCGCGCTCGAAGTTCTCCGAAGCGAACTTCCAGTTGATGATGTTGCCCAGCACCGCCTGGACATAAGCCGGACGCTTGTTCTTGTGGTCGATATAGTAGGCATGCTCCCACACATCGACGGTCAGCAGCGGGTTGTCGCTGTCGATCAGGGCGGTCGCGGCGTCGTGCGTGGAAATGACGGCGAGCTTGCCATCCTTCACCACCAGCCAAGCCCAACCGTTCGAGAAGTGGTTGACCGCCTCGTTGCTCAGAGCCTCGAGCAGGGCATCCATCGAACCGAAATCGCGCTGGATCGCGGCGGCGAGCTCTTCGCTAGGTTCGCTCTTCTCAGGCGAGAGCGAGTGCCAGTAGAAGCCGTGATTCCAAGTCTGGGCCGAATTGTTGAATTTCGGGCCGCTTGCTGAGCGAATGATGTCCTCGAGCGGCTTACCCGCCTCGTCGGTACCTTCCAGTGCCGCATTCAGCTTGTCGACGTACGTCTTGTGGTGCGCGCCGTGGTGCGTTTCCAGCGTGGTGCGGGAGATGTGCGGCTCTAGCGCATCGTGGCTGTACGGCA
>NZ_CAXYKL010000279.1:0-3161 GCF_964277725.1 uncultured Novosphingobium sp.
ACATGCCCGAGGACGGCTTGATATCCAGCCCGCCGGAATCGAAGCAGACGCCTTTGCCGACCACGGCCACGCGCGGGTGCGCGGGATCGCCCCACTCGATCTCGATCAGGCGCGGCGCGTGGCTGCGGGCGGCGGCACGACCGACGGCATGGATCATCGGAAACTCGGTTTGCAGCGCATCGCCGCGCGTCACGCGCACGACAGCGCCGTGCGGTTTAGCGATCGCCTCGGCGTGAGCCTCCAGATCGGCGGGGCCCATGTCCTCGGCGGGCGTGTTGACCAGATCGCGAACCAGGGCGGTGGCGGCGGCTTCGGCCAGGACGCCGTCGATCGCCTTGGGCTGGCCGGTCAGCAGCACGCATGGCCCTTCGGCCTTCGGGTCGGACAAGTATCGTTCGAACCGGTACTGCGCGCTCACCCAGCCCAGCAGCGCGGCGCCGGGTTCTGCGGAGGCCAGGCGGTAGGTGCCGGCGGGCAGCGCCTGTGGCAGCTTGGCGAGGCACCAAGTGGATAGCGCGTCGGCCTTGGCGACCCCAGCCACGACCGACCAGCCATCACCTTCCGGCAAGATCGCATGGCTGCCTGCCTCACCGGCAAACCGCTGTGCTTCCAGCGCCGCCCGCTGGGGAACCGTGCGGCCCTTTAGGAATTCCTCGAGTCCATCCTTCGTGATCAGGTGGATGGCGATAGCCTGCTGGCCCTTGTCGGCCTGGATCAGCGTTTCTTTGTCGTTCATCAACCTGATCTTAGACCGGCCTTTGTCATCAGCGCGAGTGGAAAACGATGCAGCGCAAACTCCTTCCCACCCTGACTCTCATGACGCTGGCGGCGATTCCCCTGGCCGCTTGCGATGCAACGCCCACCGCGCAGCAGGCCGGCGCCAGCCCCGCCGCCACCGCCACGGCAAGCGCGCGGCCTGCGCCCACGGCATCCGCCACCGCCGTCGCGGTTTCCGCTGAGGGCCGGACGGAGAAGGTCGATAACGATCTATACGAATTCGAATACAGCTACCCCGGCAAGGCTGCGGCGATTCCGGACCTCAAATCCTTGCTCGACAAGAAGCTCGCCACGGCCCGCGCGGAGCTGGAGGCCGGTTCCAAGGCGGATCAGGTGGAAGCGAAGAAGAGCGACTACCCCTATCGTCAGCACAGCAGCAGCGCGGAGTGGAAAGTGGTGACGGACCTGCCGAACTGGCTGTCTCTGTCGGCCGAGGGTTATGAATACAGCGGCGGTGCGCATGGCCAGACATTCTTCCAAAGCCTGCTGTGGGATCGGCGGCAGAACATGGCGCGTGATCCGTCCGACCTGTTCTACAGCAAGGCGGCGCTGGGCAGCGTGATCCGCGATGCCTTCTGCGACGCGCTCGACAAGGATCGCGCCAAGCGGCGGGGCCAGCCGGTGA
Source organism: uncultured Novosphingobium sp. (assembly GCF_964277725.1). Classification (NCBI taxonomy): domain Bacteria; kingdom Pseudomonadati; phylum Pseudomonadota; class Alphaproteobacteria; order Sphingomonadales; family Sphingomonadaceae; genus Novosphingobium; species uncultured Novosphingobium sp. The sequence goes on from NZ_CAXYKL010000279.1 coordinate 1,403, forward strand.
ACCGCAACAGCGGTGATGAGTTCGACAAGTGCATCGACCCTTCGGAAAACACGATCATCCTGGGCTCTACCAACGGCAAGACGTTCGACCGGATCGGCATTCTGGTCGGGCCTTATGCCGCCGGTTCCTACGCCGAGGGAACATATGAGATCACCTTGCCGGTGACGGCGCGTGTGATGGGCTCGGTCAAGCCGGTGTACCAAGCCGATTTCACCGTGCGGAAGTAACGGCCCGCACCCGCTCGCATTTCAGGGCGAATGGGGCTATATCTCCGGCATGACCGAATACCAGCTGATCGAAGCCGACGACACCGTCCTGCGGGATGGCACCATCAAGCTCCATGGACCCGAGGGGTTCGAAGGCATGCGCCGTGCCGGGCGGCTGGCCGCCCAAATCCTGGACGAGATCGCGCCGATGGTACAGCCCGGCGTCAGCACCGCCGCTATCGATGACAGAGTACGGGAAATGACCTTGGCGGGTGGCGCAGTGCCGGCGACCATGGGTTATCGCGGCTATGCGCATTCCAGCTGCATCTCGATCAACCACGTCGTGTGTCACGGTATCCCGTCCGAAAAGACGCTGAAGGACGGGGATATCGTAAATATTGATGTGACCCCGCTGCTGGACGGATGGCATGGTGATTCCAGCCGCATGTATCTGGTCGGCGATGTGCCGCTGAAGGCGCGGCGGCTGGTGGACGTCACCTACGAGTGTCTGATGATCGGTATCGACAAGGCCAAGCCCGGCGCGCGGCTGGGCGATATCGGCGCGGCGATCCAGGCTTATGCTGAGCAGAACCGCTACGGCGTGGTGCGCGAATTCTGCGGTCACGGCGTCGGACGCCTGTTCCACGATGCGCCCGAAGTGGTCCACGCCGGACGGGAGGGCACCGGGCCCGAACTGAAGCCGGGGATGTTCTTCACTATCGAGCCGATGATCAACCTGGGCAAGCCGCCTGTGAAAATGCTGGCCGATGGCTGGACGGCAGTGACGCGCGACAAGTCTTTGTCAGCGCAGTTCGAGCACTCGATCGGCATCACCGAGGATGGGTGTGAGATTTTCACGCTCAGCCCCAAGGGCCTGCACAAGCCGCCTTACGCCTGATATCGATCCTGGGTCGTTGTCTTTAGGCAGAGGCGGGCACCCGTCCCGCCCGAGCGTTTACAGGCGAAGTGGGTGCGGCCTTTGACGCTGATTTCCGTCGTGGCGGAAATGACGAAAAAGGCAGTGCGCTATCGGGCGGTGCAATACAGCCGACCAGCCTGACTAACGCCTGACCTCACTCCACCGGGCGGCGTCGATCGCCGCCGCGGGCGGCTTCCAGCGCCAGCCTGCGCCCTGTAACCAGGGTCTGTACCACGAACAGCGTCATCAGGATCGCGCCGATCGCGCCGACGAACAAGTCGAAGCCCGAAATCGCGCCGAACAGTCCCGGTCCGGAGCCCAGCACCAGCATTGCCACGGTGAGCCCGATCAGCAGGAAGCGCAGTTCCGTGGGCCCGGCGGCGAGGTAGGACAGCTTGAATTCGCCCAGCACGCGGGCCGAAAGATAGGCGTGGATCGAGAGTAGGAGGTACCCCACCAGCGCCACCATCACCACGTCCATGGTGACATAGGGGGTGGTGCCGATGCCCCAGACGATCAACGCGGTGGTCAGACCGTCGCAGCTGTGATCGATGAAATAACCGTAGGAGGGCCGCTCGATCTTGCGCCAACGGGCAAGACTGCCATCCATGGAATCGCCGAACCACTGGATCAC
>NZ_CAXYKL010000280.1:0-6635 GCF_964277725.1 uncultured Novosphingobium sp.
ACGCCGAATACCGGCAGCACCAGGATGTAGACTTCCGGGTGGCCCCAGATCCAGATCAGGTTCACGTACATCATCGGCGATCCGCCGAAATCGTTGGTGAAGAAATTGGTGCCGACGTACCGGTCCAGCGTCAGCAGGGCCAGGACGGCGGTCAACACCGGAAACGACGCCACGATCAGCACGTTGGTGCACAGCGACGTCCAGGTGAAGATCGGCATCTTCATCATGTTCATGCCGGGCGCGCGCAGCTTCAGGATCGTGGCGATCAGGTTGATGCCCGATAGCGTCGTGCCCACGCCCGCGATCTGCAAGGCCCAGATGTAATAATCCACGCCGACGCCGGGGCTGTAGGATAGTCCCGACAGCGGCGGATAAGCCAGCCACCCGGTCTGCGCGAATTCTCCCACGAACAGCGATGCCATGACCAGGGCCGCGCCCACGGTCGTCATCCAGAAGCTGAAGTTGTTGAGGAACGGGAACGACACATCGCGCGCGCCGATCTGCAGCGGCACCACGTAGTTCATCAGGCCGGTCACGAACGGCATCGCCACGAAAAAGATCATGATCACGCCATGCGCGGTGAAGACCTGATCGTAGTGGTGTGCGGTCAGGTACCCTTCCGAACCGTTGAAGGCGATCGCCTGCTGGATACGCATCATCACCGCATCGGCAAAGCCGCGCAGGAACATCACCAGGCCCAGGACCATGTACATGATCCCGATCTTCTTGTGGTCCACGCTGGTGAACCATTCACGCCATAGATAGCCCCATACCTTGAAGTAGGTCAGCGCCCCCACCAGTGCCGTGCCGCCCAGCGCGACGGCGGCGAAAGTGGCGACGAGGATCGGCTCGTGCAGCGGCAGCGCGTCGAGGGACAGCTTGCCAAGGAGGAGGGACCAATGCTGGTCTGGCGCGGTCATGATCGGGGTTCCGGACATCAGAAGGCGGTGGGTTCGGTGGTGGGGGCGGGCACGCTCAGGCCGGGTGGTGCAGCGCCCGGGCTGCCCGGGATCGGCAGCCCCGCGCCTTGCAGGATCGAGGTGTCGGCGGGGGCCTGCGTCTCCATCCCGGCGGCAGACATCGGGCGGTTGTTGGTGCAATAGGCCTTGATAAAAACCTGGTCGGCCTGGGTCAGGCCGCCGGGCGTCACCGCGTTCACTTCCTCACGGCCGAACTTGTCGTAGCTGAGCGCGGCCAGGTTCCAGCGTCCGGCGTTGCCCATGCCGCCCCTGGCATCTAACGCCATCATCTGGCTCATGCACATCTTGCCGGGGCGAACGCACAAGTTCACCACCGCGTCGAACAAGTCGGGCGTCACACTGGCGTAGTGGCGGATCGGTTCCTTCTCGCTCGGCTTTTCCAGCGTGAGATAGGCCGTGCGATTCAGCGAGGCTGCACCTTTGCGCACCGCCGCGGCCCAGCGATCAAACCCGGCCTCATCCATGCCGCGCATCGCAAAGCGCATGTGCGAAAAGCCCGCACCGCTGTAGTTCGCGGAAAATCCCTCGTAACGGCCCGGCTGGTTCTGCACCGCGTGCAGCTTCGTCTCCATGCCGGGCATCGCATAGATTTGCCCGGCCAAAGCGGGCGCATAGAACGAGTTCATCACGGCAGAAGACGTGATGCGAAAGCGCAAGGGCCGGTCGGTCGGCACCACCAGTTCGTTCACCGTGGCGATGCCCTGCTGGGGATAGATGAACAGCCACTTCCAGTTGAGCGCCACAACCTGCACGTCCAACGGCTGCGCCGTCGCCGGCACGGGCCGCGCGTGGCCGATGCGATTGATCGTGCGGTACGGGTCCAGCATGTGCGTCGCCACCCAGGTCAGTGCGCCCAGGGCGATGATGATCAGCAGCGGCGCAGACCAGATCACCAGCTCCAGCTGCGTGGAGTGCGACCATTCCGGCTCGTACTGCGCTTCGGTATTGGCGGCGCGATACTTCCAGGCGAAGAACACCGTCAGCCCCATCACCGGCACGATGATCAGCAGCATCAGCCAGGTGGAGATGACCACCAGATCCGCCTGTTGGCGCGCCACGTCTCCGGCGGGGTTCAGCACAATCCAGTCGCATCCCCCCAGCAGCGCCGTCAACGGCAGCAGCGCCATCGCCACCCACCGACGGCGCGCGGGGCGATCGGGCGAAGCGGGTTCGATGGTCAGGTCGGCAGACGAGGGGCGATCATTACGCATGCCGCGCCAAGTAAACCCGGCGGGCCGGCCAACCGATTGGACATTTTGTCCAATCCCCCTGATCGCGATCCAGGCCGATAGAGACATCATGACCGGTACCCCCGCGCGGGCGCCCACGGAGATTCGCATCGATATGTCAGCCGCCGTCCTGGATGCACCCGAAGCCGAAGGGCACGATGTCTCGCCCGCAGAGATCGCCATCGGCGTCATCATCGGCAGAACGTCGGAGTTCTTTGACTTCTTCGTCTATGCCATCGCTTCGGTGCTGGTGTTTCCGGGGTTTTTCTTCCCCTTCGTCGACCCGCTGACCGGCACGCTCTATTCGTTCATGGTCTTCGCGCTGGCATTCCTGGCGCGCCCGGTCGGCTCCATCGCCTTCATGGCGATCGACCGTGCCTATGGCCGCGCCGCGAAGCTGACGATCGCGCTGTTCCTGCTGGGCGGATCGACCGCCGCGATCGCCTTTCTGCCCGGCTATCGAGATGTCGGCCCCGCCGCCATCGCCCTCCTGGCGCTGTTCCGCATGGGCCAGGGCTTTGCCTTGGGCGGTACCTGGGACGGTCTGGCCTCACTGCTGGCGCTCAACGCCCCGGCGGACCGGCGCGGCTGGTACGCGATGATCCCGCAGCTGGGCGCGCCGCTGGGCCTCATCGTCGCCAGCCTGCTGTTCGCCTTCTTCACGTCCACCCTGCCGGCCACGGATTTCCTCAGCTGGGGCTGGCGCTTTCCCTTCTTCGTGGCCTTCGCGATCAACGTCGTCGCGCTGTTCGCACGCCTGCGGCTGGTGGTGACGCCCGAATTCCAGCGCCTTTACGAAACCCGCGACCTGCAGCCTGAGAAGATCGCTCGCACCCTGCAGCGCGAATGGCGCACCATCGTGATTGGCGCGCTGGCTCCGCTGGCCAGCTTCGCGCTGTTTCACATGGTCACGGTGTTTCCGCTTTCCTGGGTGTTCCTGTTTACCCGCGAAGCTCCGACCCGCTTCCTGGTGATCGAAGCAGTGGCAGCGGGCCTGGGGGTGCTGGCGATGATCCTTTCGGGCCGACTGGCGGACCGCTTCGGCCGCCGCACACTGCTGGGCGCATCTGCCGCCATGATCGCGGTGTTCAGCGGCTTTGCGCCCCAGCTGCTATCGCTGGGCGAAGGCGGCGAGATCGTGTTCATGGCCACCGGCTTCGTGCTTCTGGGCATCGCCTTCGGACAATCTTCCGGCGCGGTATCCGCCAACTTCGCTTCGCAGCATCGCTACACCGGCTCTGCCATCACCAGCGACCTGGCATGGCTGTTCGGTGCCGGCTTTGCCCCGCTGGTGGCGCTGTGGCTTTCGGCGCACTACGGCCTGCTGGCCTCGGGCGGCTACTTGCTGTCAGGCGCAGTGGCCACCCTGGTGGCACTGTGGCTGAATAGCGAACTGGCGCGGGGCGACTGAGCCCCTTAGCTGTGCGGCGTATCAGTATTGGCCAGCACCGCACCCGCTCTTGCGCGCAATCCACCACCCAGCGCGGCGTAGAGCGCGACGGTGTCGGTCAGCCGCGCCGCCTTGGCCGCCACGTATTGCACGCGCGCGGTCTGCGCCGTGGCGGTGGCGTTCAGCACCTGCAGCGTGCCCACACTGCCCAGGCTGAGCTGGCGACGCACGAACGTCAGGCTCTGGCTCGCCGCCTGATCCCCACGCGCCGCCACGTCCAGCGCAGTCGTGTCGGTGGAGAGCGCGGTGAGCGAATTGCTGACATCGGCAAATGCCTGCAGCGCAGTGCCTTTGTACTGCGCCTTGGCAGCCTCCAGCGCATCCCTGGCGGCCTGTTCCTGCTTCTTCAGCGTACCGCCGTGGAAGATCGGGCCGACGATGCCGCCGATCAATTGCCAGAACGGGTTGCCGCTGGCAAACATCTTGCCGAAATCCTCGGCGATGCCGCCGGCGTTGGCCGTCAGATTGATTTGCGGCAACCGCGCGGCGATCGCCACTTTCACATCGGCTGCGGCGCCTTCCAGCGCGGCGGCGGATGCGGCGACATCTGGCCGGGCGGCCAGCAGATCGGCGGGCAGCGCCACCGGCACTTGTGCCGGCAGGGTCAAGGCATCGAGCGGGGGCATTGGCCCGATGGCTTGGCCTGGCGCGCCCTCAAGCGGAGCGTTGGGGGCCTCCGCGAGAAGAACGGAAAGAGCAGAAAGATTGGCCTGCCGCTGGCGCAGGAGCGGAGGCAGCTGCCCCTCGATCGCGGCCAGCGCGGCGGACTGTGCGGCAACGTCGGACAAGCCGACCGCGCCCAGCCGCTGGCGCGTCTGCAACAGCGTCAGAACCTGGCGATTGTTCTCCACCGCCTGGCCGGTCGCGGCAATCTCCGCGTCGAGCGCGGCGTTCTGGATCACCGCCAAAGCGACATTGGCGGCCACCATGTTGCGCACCCCGTCCGCTTGCGCGGCAGCGACCGCCGCCTGCGCCTTGGCCGACCGGACTCGCGCCGCAGTGCCGCCGAACAAGTCCGGCGAATAGCTGACGCTGACTTGCGCGGTGTGCAGCGAGAACACTTGCGGATTGGGATTGCTCAGCGGCGTGGAAAGCGTGCGGGACAATCGCTGGCGCTCGCTGGTCAGCCCCGCATCGACTTGCGGAAACAATCCACCCCGGGCCGCGCCGACCAGCGCCTGTGCCTGGGCGAGCCGGGCCTGCGCCGCCTTGATATCGGTGTTGGCGGCCAGCGCGCGATCGACCAGCGCGTCCAGCGCCGGACTGTCAAAGCCGTGCCACCACCCGGGCGCCAGCGCCACGCCAGGCAGGACCGTCTGTGGCATCGCCATTGCCGGCACCACGGGGGCACCCGACACCGGCGGCAGCGCCGATCCTGAAACCGCAGGCGGCATCGGCACATCCACTGTGCTGCTCACCGGCTGACGCTCTTTCGCCGCCGCCATGCTCGACACGGCGAGCGCACCCATCGCGGCGCCGTGCGCCAGGACGGTCAGGGACTTGCGGATCATGCCGGTTCTCCATGATCGAGCGCGGGCAGCGTCGTGGTTTCCGTCTCGCCGGGCTCAGCCAGCCTGCGCTTGCCGGCAACGCGGCTGGAGTAGCGGTTTATAAGCAGCGGCAGCACCAGCAGGATCAGCAGCGGGGCCATGGTCATGCCGCCCACCACCACCAGCGCCAGCGGCTTTTGAACCTGGCTGCCGATGCCGGTTGCGACGGCGGCCGGAGCCAGGCCGATCGCCGCGACCAGGCAGGTCATCAGCACCGGACGCAGCGAGTTGGTGGTCGCATGGCGCAGCGCGTCGACCCGGCTTTTGCCCTCGTCCATCGCCTGGTTGAAGCTGGTGACCAGAAGAATGCCGTCCATCACCGCGATGCCGAACAGCGCCACAAAGCCGATCGCCGCCGAGATCGAGAACGCCGTTCCTGTCAGCATCAGCCCCAGCACACCGCCCACCACCGCCATCGGGATCACCGAGAACGCCAGCAGCGCATCGCGGATCGAGCGGAAGTTCACGTAGAGCAGCCCAAGCATCAGCATCAGGCTGAGCGGCACCACGATCTCAAGCCGGGCGACGGCGTTCTTCAAGTTGCTCATCTCGCCCGCCCATTCCAGGCTGTAGCCCGGCGGAAGGGTGACGTTCTGGGCGATCCGCTGCTGCGCCTCGGCCACCGCGCTGCCCAGGTCTCGATCGCGGACCGAGAACTTGATCGGGATGTAGCGCTGCTGGTGCTCGCGATAGATGAAGCTGGCACCCGTGGTCAGATGGATGTCCGCCAGTTCGGAAAGCGGCACGCTGATCGCCGTGCCATCCGGCGTGGTGGCGCCCACGGTAATCCGCTTCACCGTCTCCAGGCTATCGCGCTGACCGGGTTGCAGGCGCACCACGATCGGGAAGTGCCGGTCGGTATGCGGTTCGTACAGGTCGCCCGGGGAGGTACCTCCGATCGCCGCCGCCACCGTCTGGTTCACATCGTCAACCGAGAGACCGTAACGCGCCGCCTTTTCGCGATCGACATCGATGCGCACCGTGGGCTGGCCGAGCGACTGGAAGATGCCGAGGTCCGTGATGCCGCGCACTTTGGCCATCTGATCGCGCATCTGGTTCGCGATCTTCTCCAGCGTGACCAGGTCCGGCCCGAACAGCTTGACCGAGTTCGCGCCTTTCACGCCCGACGCCGCTTCCTCGACGTTGTCCTCGATAATCTGCGAAAACGAGAAGTCCACGCCCGGATACTTGGCCTGCAACTTGGCGGACAGTTCGGAAACCAGCTTCTCCTTGTCCATGCCCTTGGGCCATTCGTCAAACGGCTTGAGCGGTACGAAGTATTCGATGTTGAAAAATCCGGTTGCGTCCGTGCCGTCGTCCGGGCGGCCATGCGCGGAAAGCACTGCCGTGACTTCCGGATACTTCAGGATGTCACGCCGGATCGCACGCGCCGTCGGCTCGCCTGCATCCAGCGAGATCGCCGCTG
>NZ_CAXYKL010000281.1:0-14848 GCF_964277725.1 uncultured Novosphingobium sp.
GACTGGACGTGATCGTCCTCGACGGAGAACTTCCACCAGTCGTGGCGCTCGGCCTCGGCCAGCAGATCCTCGTCGATCACGCCGCCCTTCTTCACGCCCTTGGGCGCTGCCGTGGCGGTCTGGCCCAGCAGCATGTCACGCAGGCGATTGTAGGTGGCGCGGTTGAGGATCGCGCGCTCGTCCTCACGGTCCTTGGCGAGGCGTTCGATTTCCTCGTTCTGGATCGCGCGGGTACGGTCGTCGATCTCGATACCGTGGCGGTTGAACACGCGCACGTCAACGATCGTGCCCGAGACACCCGGCGGCAGACGCAGGGACGTGTCACGCACGTCGCTGGCCTTTTCACCGAAGATCGCGCGGAGGAGCTTTTCCTCCGGCGTCATCGGCGATTCGCCCTTCGGCGTGATCTTGCCGACCAGGATGTCACCCGGGTGCACTTCGGCGCCGATGTAGACGATGCCCGCTTCGTCGAGGTTGCGCAGGGCTTCCTCGCCGACGTTGGGAATGTCGCGCGTGATATCCTCAGGCCCCAGCTTGGTATCGCGGGCCATCACTTCGAACTCGTCGATGTGGATCGACGTGAACACGTCGTCCTTCACGATCCGCTCGGAGATCAGGATCGAGTCCTCGTAGTTGTAGCCGTTCCAGGGCATGAACGCGACGAGGCTGTTGCGGCCCAGCGCCAGTTCGCCCAGCTCGGTCGAGGGCCCGTCGGCCAGGATATCGCCCTTGCCCACGATATCGCCCACCTTCACCAGCGGACGCTGATTGATGCAGGTCGACTGGTTGGAACGCTCGAACTTCTGCAGGCGGTAGATGTCGACGCCGGACTTGCCGGCCTCGATATCTCCCGAAGCGCGGATGACGATACGCGTCGCGTCGACCTGGTCGACCACGCCGGCGCGCAGGGCCGAGATCGCCGCGCCCGAATCGCGCGCCACGGTCTCTTCCATGCCGGTGCCCACGAACGGCGCGTCGGCTTTGACCAGCGGCACCGCCTGGCGCTGCATGTTCGAGCCCATCAGTGCGCGGTTGGCGTCATCGTTTTCCAGGAACGGGATCAGCGATGCGGCGACCGAAACGAGCTGCTTGGGCGACACGTCCATCAGCGTGATCTGGTCACGCGGGCTCATCACGAACTCGCCGTTCTGGCGGGCCGAGACGAGTTCCTCGGCGAAGCTGCCGTCCTCGTTGGTATCGGCCGATGCCTGGGCGACGGTGTGCTTCTGCTCTTCCATGGCGGAAAGATAGACCACGTCGCCGGTCACCTTGCCGTCGATTACCTTGCGGTATGGCGTCTCGATGAAGCCGTACTTGTTGACGCGGGCGAAGGTCGACAGCGAGTTGATCAGACCGATGTTCGGGCCTTCCGGCGTTTCGATCGGGCAGATGCGGCCATAGTGCGTCGGGTGAACGTCGCGGACTTCGAAGCCCGCGCGCTCACGCGTGAGACCGCCCGGCCCGAGCGCCGAAACGCGACGCTTGTGCGTCACTTCGGAAAGCGGGTTGGTCTGGTCCATGAACTGCGACAGCTGCGAGGAGCCGAAGAACTCACGCACCGCGGCCACGGCGGGCTTGGCGTTGATGAGATCGTTGGGCATCACGGTCGACACGTCGACCGAGGACATGCGCTCCTTCACGGCGCGCTCCATACGCAGCAGGCCGACGCGGTACTGGTTTTCCAGCAGCTCGCCCACCGAACGCACGCGGCGATTGCCGAGATTGTCGATGTCGTCGATCTCGCCCTTGCCGTCCTTCAGGTTCACCAGTTCCTTGACCACCGCCAGGATATCGTCGGTGCGCAGCGTGGTGACGGTGTCCTCGACCTCAAGGCCCAGGCGCATGTTCAGCTTGACGCGACCCACGGCCGACAGGTCGTAGCGGTCGGCATCGAAGAACAGGCCGTCGAACAGCGCTTCTGCGGTTTCCTTCGTCGGCGGTTCGCCCGGACGCATCACCTTGTAGATGGCTTCCAGGCCCATCTCGCGGTTCTCGGCCTTGTCGGCCTTCAGCGTGTTGCGGATCCAGGGACCGGTGTTGACATCATCGATGTCCAGCAGCTCGATCGCATCGAAACCGGCGGCGTCCAGCGCCTCCAGGTTCTCCGGCGAAACTTCGTCGCCCGATTCGATATAGATCCGGCCCGTGGTCTCGTCGATCAGATCCTTGGCGGAATAGCGGCCGAAGATTTCCTCAGTCGGGATCAGCAGCTCGGCAAGGCCGTCCTTCTGCGCCTTGTTGGCGGCGCGCGGAGAAATCTTGTGACCCGCGCCGAACACGACTTCGCCCGACTTCGCATCGACGATGTCGAACGCCGGCTTCAGGCCGCGCCATGCCTCGGGCACGTAAGGCAGGCGCCAGCCGCCTTCGCCACGCTGCCACGTGACGGTCTCGTAGAAGTGATCGAGAATGCTCTCGTCGTCCAGGCCCAGCGCATAGAGCAGCGCGGTGACCGGCAGCTTGCGCTTGCGGTCGATGCGGACGTTGACGATGTCCTTGGCGTCGAACTCGAAATCCAGCCATGAACCGCGATACGGGATCACGCGCGCAGCGAACAGGAACTTGCCCGAAGAGTGGGTCTTGCCGCGATCGTGATCGAACAGCACGCCCGGCGAACGGTGCATCTGCGAAACGATCACGCGCTCGGTGCCGTTGACGACGAAGGTGCCGTTCTCGGTCATGAGCGGCATGTCGCCCATGTAGACGTCCTGCTCCTTGATATCGAGCACGGAGCGGGTCTCGGTCTCGGCATCCACTTCGAACACGATCAGGCGCAGCGTCACCTTCATCGGAGCGGCATAGGTGATGCCACGCTGGCGGCACTCGGTCACGTCGTACTTGGGGTCTTCCAGCTCATAGTGGACGAAGTCCAGCTCGCTGGTGCCAGCAAAGTCGCGGACCGGGAATACCGAGCGCAGCGTCTTTTCCAGGCCGGAAACGTAGCCCGTCGCCGGATCGGAGCGCAGGAACTGCTCGTAGCTCTCGCGCTGAACCTCGATCAGGTTCGGCATCTGCACCACTTCGTGCGCGTCGCCGAAGATCTTGCGGATGCGCTTGCGGTTGGCCTTGGGCGAACTGCTGTTCGCCGAGACGTCCGGATTGACGGGATTGGTCGCCATGAGGGATCTATCGCCTTCTCGCTCTTGGCCGATCACGAAGACCGGCCACCATCGTTATCTCTCGCGAAATCGCCGCCCAAAAGGCGGACCATCCAAACGCGACAAAGGCCGCGTATGCATGCCTGCCCGATAAGGCAGACCAGCAATTCGCAGCCTGTTGCGTCAGATGAATACCCAGACCGCTTCCTGTTCGTGACGTATCCCCGCGCTGGATCCGTCTTGCTCGAAGCGGTGAGTGAGGTCGGCATATAGGAGCACGACCTCGCAGAGTCAATCACAGCCCGCGCACCGGGGACCAAGGGCCGTGGCCGATGAGAAATCGAAAACGCCGTCCCCAAATGAACTTCAGATTAACATATCAGTTTCGAATAATGCGATGATCGGTAATAAACTTTCGATGTTTGTCCAGCAAAATTGATTGCCAGGGTTAGCAGTTAACGGTTCATCCTGATCCGTAATTCACTTCATCGCGAAAAATAGTATTAGCACTGTAACCGATCAGTATAATGCGCATTCTACTTGGCATGGCACAGACATTCACTCGTTCGTTCAGCGCCACTGCAGCGATTGCCGCTGTTCTCGCGCTTGGTTCCACTTCCGCCTCGGCTCAGGAAGCCGCGCCGGTCATTGATATTGCGCCGCCTGCCGCTTCGGCCCCTGCACAGCCGGCAACTACGCCGATGGCGTCGCCGATTCAGGCGGCACCGGCCTCGGTTCCGGCCCCGGCAACAGCGTCTGCCACGACCGGCGCCCCCGCGATCTCGGTTGATCCGGTGACTGCGACCGACACGGCTGCGGCTCCGGCGGCGACCAACACCACCGCCGCCTCGTCGGAACCGGCAGCGACGACTCGTTTGGCACGCAACACGCGTTCGGCGACCCCGCAGGCTGCGGCGCGTGAAACCGCTCGCACCTCCACCGCTACGCCTGCCGTTGCGGCGGCTGCCGCGCCTGCGGCGGCGGCTGATACCGCCCCTGCGCTTCCCGCAAAGGCTTCGAGCGCCAACATCCTCCACGACCCACCGACGCGTGCCGTGGAGCCGGCCCCGGCACCCCAGGCTGATCCCGCCACCCCGGCGCAGGACGGCATCCCCGGCGTCGCGATCGCCGGCCTGCTGGGCTTGCTGGGCATCGGCGCTGCCGGGTTCGCTGCTACGCGTTCGCGCCGCCGCCGCGTGGAAACGGACGAGCAGGTTGCTGCCGAACCGGCCTTCGTCGCCACCGAAAGGGCTGAGGCCCCGCGTGAGGAGGCCACTCCGGCCTATGTCGCCGCCCCCGTGGTCACTGCGCGACCCAACCGCACTTTCGCCACTCCGACCGCCGCTTCGGCAATGACCAGAGCGCCGGCGAATGCAGAGGAGCGCGCGGCTATTCTGGATCGTATGGTGGATGCGGCGCCGGATGAAGCGAATCCCTTCACCTCGCGCCAGGCCCGCCGCAAGCGCGCTCGTCTGATACTGCAGCGCCTTGAGGCGGAGGGCCATCGCGAGGCTCCGTTCGACTTCCGCTCTTATCAGTCTTCGACGGCCAAGCCCTCTACGCCTGCCCCCGTCAAGTCGCCGCTCGTCACGGCCTAACGGGTTCTTCCTTCCTGACGCAATCGGGCGGCTTCCCACGCGGAAGCCGCCCTTTTTGTATGTCGAAAGCCGGCGGCCAAATCCCGCCAACCGATCTTCGATAAGGAAAATATCGTTTTTCGATATTATCGTTTGACGATGTAGCGAAGCGGTATTATTGAATATCGATATTAGCCGTATCGGAGAACGAACAATGACACACGCTACACCCCGCGCTTTCGCCCCCTTCCTCGCACTCGGCCTGGCCGCCATGCTGTGGAGCCAGACTGCTGCGCCGATGACCCATGTGGTGCGGCCCGCCGCCACCACCCCGGTCCTGATGTAACCCGCGAAGTTGGAGGAAAACCGATGAACGCTATCACCCGTGATCCGCTGCTCGCCATTGCCAAGGGCCTGCTGTGGTTCCTCATGGCCTGCTCGGTGGTGGCCGCCGCCGCTTGCGTGGCCGCCGTGCCGCTGCTCTTCATCTTCCAGAGCGAGATTTCCATCGAGCTGGCGAAGGAAGCCCATCACTTCTCACCGCGCGAATTCGTGCCCATCGTCATCGGCCTGCTCGCCGTCGCCACCGTGCTTGTGCTGATCCTGTTCCGCATCTTCCAACTGCTGAAGCGGATCGTGGACACGGTGGGGGCCGGCGATCCGTTCGTACCGATCAACGCCACGCGCCTGACGCAGATGGCATGGCTGACACTGGGCGTGCAGTTGGCCTCCGCGCTGATCGGCGGGATCGCCACCCTGCTGGATCGCGTGGCGGGAGATGCGCCGCATATCCGGGGCGAGATCCAGGTGGACAGCGGTGTGTCGGGCAATGGCCTGCTGTTGATGCTGATCCTGTTCATCCTGGCCCGGGTGTTCCGCAAGGGCGCGGAAATGCGCGCCGAACTGGAAGGCACCGTGTGATGGCGGCCAAGCCCAAAGCAGATACCGAGACCGAAGACACGGAAGGAACCCGCATCGTGGTGAAGCTGGACGATCTGTTGTACGAACGCCGCATGACCTTGACCGAGCTGGCCGAGCGGATCGGCATCACGCTGGCCAACCTCTCGATCCTGAAGACCGGCAAGGCCAAGGCGATCCGCTTCTCCACGCTGGAGGCGATCTGCCGCGAACTCGGCTGCCAGCCGGGAGACTTGCTGGGGTACGAAGCGCAGGAGGGCAGTTGAACCCGGCGCGTCGTCATGGAGCGCGTCGGCTTGGCCATAGATGCGCTCTATGCCGCTCATCCCGCGTGGATATCTAGGATCGCCACGCATTTCGGGGTTCAACCGGCCACCCCCTATCGATCCCGACCGAGGCGCTGCAATGACTGGCCATATCTTCAAGCTTGCCGCCCTTGTCGGTGCGATCATGGTGATGGCGAGCGGTGTGGCGCGGGCCGAGGAGGTTGCGCCGCCGCCGTCTTCGGCCACACGATCGCCGGAACTGGTCCCGGCGAGCTTCGAGGTACCGACGCGATCGACCGGCCCGGGCTTCAAGCTTGTCCCGCTCGGGCCTGATCTCGCGATGATCGACCATGCCGCCTACATGTCTTCGATCCCGCACTTGCAGGCCACATTCACGCGCAGCAAGAACTGGCCGCATCCCGGCATCTCCGCAGCCGAGGCCATGGCGGACATGAAGGCCGAACAGGCCCGCTTCATTGCCCGCGAATCCTTCGCCTACGCCGTGCTGACGCCGGACGGCAAACGAGAGAGGGGCTGCGTCTACGTCTATCCCAGCCCGGTGCCTGGATACGATGCGGTGGTGCGGATGTGGGTGACCCAGGCGGAATACGACGCGGGGTTCGACGCGCGGCTGCAGTCCTGGGTGATGGAATGGGTGCGCAAGGACTGGCCGTTCCGGAACGTCGCTTCTCCCGGTCGCACGATTCCCTGGGCCACGTGGGACACGAAGATCACCGCGACAAAAGCAAAGTCGGCTATAACGGCTCAGTGATTCTCTGAGTCGATGATGCGGGCCACTGCTACCCGATCAGCAGGTCACCACGCGGTCCCGGCCACTCGCCTTGGCCTGGTACAGCGCATCGTCGGCCCGCTTTACCGCGCGTTGGAAATCGTCGGTGCTGTTGCACATGGTGACGCCGATGCTGACGGTGAAGGGGATCGAAGCCTGCCCCGCACGCACCGGTTCGCGGCGGGCGGCCAGACGCACGGCTTCGGCCAGGCGCTCTGCCTCGTCGATGCACTTGTCTTCCGAGACGATCAGGAACTCCTCGCCGCCCAGGCGCGCCAGCAGCGCGGCACCGCCGATCGTCGCGCTGGCGCGGCCGGTGAAATCGCGCAGCACTTCATCGCCGCAGTCATGCCCGAACTGATCGTTTATCACCTTGAAGTGATCGAGGTCCACCAGCATCAGAGTTTGCGGAGAGGTGCGGCTGATCATCGCTTCGGCAAGGCCCTTGCGGTTCAGCACGCCGGTCAGCGGATCGACGCGCGCGGCGTGGGCGGCCTTCTGGAAATCACGCTCGCCCACCATCGCGATGACCGACAAGGTGAACACGATCGTCATGACGTGATCGACCAGGGCGATCATGATCTCGGCCGATGTCGGGGTCAGCCAGGTGCCGCGCAGCAGCGCCGGGATCGCGACGCTGGCAGCGATGATATACATCGAATAGGCCGAGATCGCGCGCGGGCAGCGCCAGCTCATGCGCGAACGTATCGTATATGTCGCCAGCGCCGCAGCGATCGTGCAGTGCGCCAGCAAGGCCGCGCGGTCCGCCTCCGACCAATCCCATCCCAGGCTGCCCAGCAACAGGCAGACGGACAGCGGGGCGAAGGGCAGGAACAGCAGCGGGCGGGTGAAGGGGGGCTTGCCGTCGAACGAACGGAAACCGCCCCAGAACAACAGGATGCCCACTTCGAGGGCGGAGTAACTGGCGCTGCTCCAGATCCAGGTGGGCGGCGCGAAGGGCAGCACAGAGGCGACGACGCCGTAGATCAGCAGTCCGACTCCCCACAGCGCCAGACACTGATCGCGGCGATCGTGGCTCCAGATCGAAAGGCACATCAGGCCACACGTCAGGTTGACCAAGGCATCGGTCACATGCAGCGTCGATAAGTCCACCCAAAACCCCCCGGAATAGCCGCAATCGCGGATTCGGATGGCGGACTATACGGCCACAGGTATGACCAAGTCGTTAGAGCGACTTGACTCTGAAAGGCTGTTTCGCCAAAGGCCCGCGTTGACCGGTCCGGCGAAAGCCATGGCCGTGTCAGCCGTCCGAGACAGTTGGTGGGGGCTTCCCCCTTAATTTCCAGCCTAGACGGGGACAGAGAATTCTTTCGGCCCTTCGCTCCTGGCGCGGTGCCGCATCGTGCTTCGGCACGGCTCCTTCCCCATCGAACGGAACTTCTCCTGGTCGCGTCCGCGGCCACGGAGAGCTTGCCGCATTCGCGGTGAGTGAAAAACGTAGCCGGTCGTCACGCGTCAAGCGCGGCGGCCATTGTGAAGGAGTAAGGCATGGATCGTTCGCAGAAAGCCGATTCGGTCGCTTCGCTCAACGCGGTCTTCAACGAGGTCGGCGTGGTGGTCATCACCCGCAATCTCGGCATGTCGGTGGCCCAGTCCACCGCCCTGCGCATCAAGATCCGCGATGCGGGCGCGACCTACAAGGTGGCGAAGAACAAACTTGCCCAGCTTGCCATCAAGAACACGGACTATGAAGGCATCGACACGATGTTTTCGGGTCCGACGGCGATCGCCACTTCGGTCGATCCCGTCGCTGCCGCCAAGGCAGTCGTGGACTTCGCCAAGACGACCGACAAGATCGAGATCGTCGGCGGTTCGATGGGTACGCATGTTCTGAACGCGGACGGCATCAAGGCGCTCGCCTCGATGCCCTCGCTCGACGAGATGCGTGGCACGCTTATCGGCCTCATCCAGGCACCGGCGACCAAGATCGCCCAGCTCACGGTCGCTCCGGCGTCCAAGCTGGCGCGCGTCTTCAACGCCTATGCCGAGAAGGACGCCGCTTAAGCTTTCAAGCTCAGGCAAAGTTTTCAAGCGATTTGCCCGGCCGCCGCTCGGCGCCGGGTCCACAATTAGGAGTGAAATACCATGGCCGATATCGCCAATCTCGTTGAAGAACTCTCGAAGCTGACCGTTCTCGAGGCCGCTGACCTCGCCAAGGCTCTGGAAGAGGCATGGGGCGTTTCCGCCGCTGCCGCCGTTGCCGTTGCTGGCCCTGCCGGCGGTGGCGCTGCTGCCGAAGCGGTTGAAGAGAAGACCGAATTCGACGTCATCCTGACCGGTGACGGCGGCAAGAAGATCCAGGTCATCAAGGAAGTCCGCGCCATCACGTCGCTGGGTCTCGCCGAAGCCAAGGCTCTGGTCGAGGGCGCCCCCAAGGCGATCAAGGAAGGCGTGAACAAGGCCGAGGCCGAGGAAATCAAGAAGAAGATCGAGGAAGCCGGCGGCACCGTCGAGGTCAAGTAATCGACTTCTTCCGATCCTCCGGATTGGAACAGGAAAGGGCGGTCCTTCGGGGCCGCCCTTTTTCGTATGGGGCGGGCCCTATTTGCCCCATCCCATCAACCAACAGCATCGTCATCCCGGGCCAGACCCGGGATCCCGCTTTTCTTCCGTGACCCCACGAGACAGCGGGGCCCCGGATCAAGTCCGGGGCGACGGAGCATGGTAACCTTCAAGCGGGCTATCGCGCCCCCTTCGTCATCCGCCGTTCAGCTTCGCGGTCGCAGCTTCCCCGTCTCGCATTCGAAAGAGTCGAAGGAGTGATCCGCCGATGCGCAAGATTGCCAAGTATTGTTTCGCCGGAGCCGCTGTCGCGCTGCTCGGGGCTGGCGTCGCCCAAGCCGCCACCCAGAAGATCCACGCCATGAATATCGCCACGCCGGACGGGCAAGTGGTGGAGGTGCGCTATACCGGCGATGTCGCGCCGCAAGTCCAGTTCGTGCCGCCGATGCAGCAGGTCAGCATGGCCGATCCCTTTGCCGAGATGGAGCGCATCTCGGCCATGATGGACGCGCAGATGCACGCGATGATGCAGCGCGCCGCCGTGACGCAGCAGATCGCCTTGCAGCAGGCGGCATTGGCGCAACAGAGCGGCGGCATCGTCCAGCCCGGCTTCACCATGACCGGGACTCTGCCGCAAGGCGCGCAAGTCAGCTACTTCTCGTCCAGTACGGACGCCAACGGTTGCACGCGCACCGTGTCCTACAGTTCGGACGGCAGCAGCGCGCAGCCCAAGGTGACGCAAGCCGCCTCCGACGGGTGCCAGACGGCGACCAGCAGCGCACCCACCCCGGTCAAGGCCGTGGTTCCCGCAAGTCCGCCGAAAGCCGAGCCTGGCCAGAAGGTCTGATCCGGCTCTTTCAGTCCCCCGCGAGCAGCGGCGCCTTCCCCCCCCCCCCACACACACCGGGGGAGCGTCGCTGCTTTTGCTATTTCAGCGTCTTGAGATAATCGACCATTTCCTTGCGCGCGCCCTGGTCAGGAATGCCGAAGACCATCTTGGTGCCGGGCACCATCTGGATCGGTCCCGCCAGCCAGCGGTCGAGTGACTTCTCGTCCCACACGATGCCGGACTTCGCCAGCGCCTCGCTATAGGGGTAGCCAGGCAAGGTACCCGCCTTGCGCCCCCAGACGCCTGCCAGGCTGGGTCCCGAACCGCCGCCGCCTGGCCTGACCGAATGGCAGCCTGCGCAAATGGCGAAAGCGGGCGGGGCCTTGCCTGCGCCGCTCGTCTGCCCCTCGCCCCCGGCGTCCGGCTTGCGCGGCGCGCAGGCGGCCAGCGCCAAGAGAGCTAGGGCGACAAGACAGGTTCGGCGCATCGTGATCCTCGTGGCTGGCAAGCCTGCACGCCCCCAGCACAACCGCCCGATCGTGTCGAGCGAAGTCGCGGCGCAAGGGCATGAAAGCGGCAGGACAGGCCGATTTTCCTTTCCCCTTGCCGCCCCTGCGCCTATCGAACCGTTCCGCCGAGCCTGGCGGCCCGCAACGCATGACCGGACGATGACTGCCGCCCCGATCCTCACCCGCCCCGCACCCGGCCAGTTCCGCACGGAACTGATCGCTACGCTGCGTCTGGCAGGGCCACTGGCGGCGGCCAACATCTTGCAGATGGCGGTGTTCGCCACCGACGTCATGTTCGTTTCGCGCCTGGGGCAGGAGCCTCTGGCAGCGTCCAGCCTGGCCGTGGCGATCTTCGCGGTAATGCTGATGGCGTTCTACGGCCTGACCGGGGCCGTCGCCGCGCTGATCGCGGCGGAGCTGGGCCGCCGCCGCCATGCGGTGCGCGAAGTGCGCCGCTCGGTGCGCATGGCCTTGTGGCTCTGCGTCTTCCTGGGAATCGGCGGCATCGCGGTGTGCTTCAACGGCGAGGCGATGGTGCGCGCCACCGGCCAGACGCCGGTGCTGGCCAAGCTGGCCGGCGATTTCCTGCGTGTCTGCGCGCTCAGCGTGATCCCGATGCTGGTGGTCAACGTCCTGCGCACATTCGTATCCGCCATGGGCCGCCCGATCTTCGCCACCGTGATCACCGCCATAGCGATCGGCGTGAACGCACTGGGCAACTGGGCGCTGGTGTTCGGCCATCTGGGCATGCCGCCGCTGGGGCTGCTGGGCTCCCCGCTCGCCAGCTTCATCACCGCGTGTCTGACGGTGCTGGCCTACTGCCTCGCCATCCGCTCGGACCGGAGGCTGCGGCGCATGCATATCTTCGGTCGCTGGTGGCGGCCGGAATGGTCGCGGATGCGCCAGATCGTCGCGCTGGGCCTGCCGATCGCGCTGACCCTGATGGCGGAGGGCGGCCTGTTCAGCTCCGCCGCGTTCCTGATGGGCCGCATCGGTGAGGCGCAACTGGCGGCGCACACCGTGGCTTTGCAGATCGCCTCGATCTTCTTCCAGGTGCCGTTCGGCATCGGTCAGGCCGCGACGATCCGCGTCGGCTATCACTTCGGCGCCCGCGATCGTGAGGCGGTGGGCCGCGCCGGTTGGGCCGCGTTCCTGGTGTGCATGGCCTTCGTCGGCGTGTCCGCCGCCGCCATGCTGCTGGCGCCGCGCCTGATCGTCGCCGCCTATATCGACATCAATGCGCCTGAGAATGCGGCGATGATCGTGTTCGCCATCCAGTACCTTGCCGTGGCCGCTGCATTCCAATTGGTCGACGGCGCGCAGGCGGTGATCGCGGGCGTGCTGCGCGGACTTCAGGACACGCGCGTGCCGATGGTGATCGCCGTGGTCAGCTACTGGCTCGCCGGTTTCACCACCGCCTACTGGCTGGGCTTCAACACCGCGCTGGAAGGTATCGGCGTGTGGATCGGACTGGCCGTGGGCCTCACCGTCGCGGCGATCCTGCTGCTGATCCGCTGGGTCGGTCGCGCCCGTTTCAACCTTCTGCCGAGCGCGACCTTCGGCTGAGCCGAACCTGTAATTCAAATATCAATTTTTGTTCCCAGTGTGCTTGACGCGGGCACGGCATCGAACCATATCCCAGCCCGCTGGCACTCTCGACCCGGGAGTGCCAAGATCTTTCATGTTTACTGGATAGGGAGAATCCCATGGGTTTTCGTCCGCTGCACGACCGTGTTCTCGTGCGCCGCGTAGAGGCTGAAGAAAAGACGGCCGGCGGCATCATCATCCCTGATAGCGCCAAGGAAAAGCCCGCCGAGGGCGAGATCGTATCCGCCGGCACCGGCGCTCGCGCCGAAAACGGCACGATCACCCCGCTCGACGTCAAGGTCGGCGATCGCGTGCTGTTCGGCAAGTGGTCGGGCACCGAGGTGAAGGTCGACGGTGAAGACCTGCTGATCATGAAGGAATCGGACATCCTCGGCGTCATCGCCTGAGATTGATCGCTTCTTCGTATCTCTTTTATAAATAAGGAATTTTGACAATGGCAGCCAAGGACGTACGCTTTTCGCGCGACGCTCGTGAGCGCATTCTCGCCGGTGTGGACACTCTCGCCAACGCCGTGAAGGTTACGCTGGGCCCCAAGGGCCGCAACGTCGTGATCGACAAGAGCTTCGGCGCGCCGCGCATCACCAAGGACGGCGTGACCGTCGCCAAGGAAATCGAGCTCAAGGACAAGTTCGAGAACATGGGCGCGCAGATGCTGCGCGAAGTGGCTTCGAAGGCCAACGACAAGGCCGGTGACGGCACCACCACCGCCACCGTGCTGGCCCAGGCCATCGTCCGCGAAGGCATGACCGCCGTCGCCGCCGGCATGAACCCGATGGACCTGAAGCGCGGCATCGACATCGCCGTCACCAAGGTCGTCGAGAACCTGAAGGGCCGTTCGAAGAACGTCTCGGGTTCCTCGGAAATCGCCCAGGTCGGCATCATCTCGGCCAACGGTGACACCGAAGTCGGCGAGAAGATCGCCGAGGCCATGGAAAAGGTCGGCAAGGAAGGCGTCATCACCGTCGAGGAGGCCAAGGGCCTCGAGTTCGAGCTGGACGTCGTCGAAGGCATGCAGTTCGATCGCGGCTACCTCTCGCCCTACTTCGTCACCAACCCCGACAAGATGACCGTCGAGTTGGACAACCCCTACATCCTCATCCACGAGAAGAAGCTGTCGTCGCTGCAGGCGCTGCTGCCGATCCTGGAAGCTGTGGTGCAGTCGGGCCGTCCGCTCCTCATCATCGCCGAGGATATCGAGGGTGAGGCTCTGGCCACGCTCGTCGTCAACAAGCTGCGTGGCGGCCTGAAGATCGCCGCCGTCAAGGCGCCGGGCTTCGGCGATCGTCGCAAGGCGATGCTGGGCGATATCGCCACGCTGACCGCTGGCGAGATGATCTCGGAAGACCTGGGCATCAAGCTGGAGAGCGTCACGCTCGGCATGCTGGGTGAAGCCAAGAAGGTCACGATCGACAAGGACAACACGACCATCGTCGATGGCAACGGTTCGGCTGACGAGATCAAGGCCCGCGTCGAGCAGATCCGCTCGCAGATCGAGACCACCAGCAGCGATTACGATCGTGAGAAGCTGCAGGAGCGTCTCGCCAAGCTGGCCGGCGGTGTCGCCGTGATCAAGGTCGGCGGCGCGTCGGAAGTCGAAGTGAAGGAGCGCAAGGATCGCGTCGACGACGCCCTGCACGCTACCCGCGCTGCGGTCGAAGAAGGCATCGTCCCCGGTGGCGGTACGGCTCTGCTGTACGCGACCAAGGCTCTCGAAGGCCTCAAGGGCGCCAACGACGACCAGACCAAGGGCATCGACATCATCCGCCGTGCGATCACTGCTCCGGTAAAGCAGATCGCCGCCAACGCGGGTCATGACGGCGCCGTCGTTTCGGGCAACCTCCTGCGCGAAAACGACGAGACCATGGGCTTCAACGCCGCGACCGACGTCTACGAGAACCTCGTGGCCGCCGGCGTGATCGACCCCACCAAGGTCGTTCGCACCGCGCTACAGGACGCGGCCTCGGTCGCCGGCCTGCTGATCACCACCGAAGCGGCGATCAGCGACAAGCCCGAAGACAAGCCCGCCATGCCCCCCATGGGCGGCGGCGGCATGGGCGGCATGGGTGACATGGGCTTCTAAGGCCAGTCATTCAGTCCAAGCATATCGAAGGCCGGGGGAGCGATCCCCCGGCCTTTTGCTTTGGACGATGCCCTGACGCAAAGGGTAGTGCCATTGAAGGTTTTAAATGCGGCGTCTAGCGATTGGGGCGCGTGTAAAGCCCGGTCGATTTGCAACTCATCGTGAGATGGACCCATCTCGTGAGATGGATTTTCGCCTTCGCGAAACTGACGAGGGCAGAGCAAGAACCTTGGCCCTCTCTCCAATCATGTCGAGCGAAGTCGAAACGCATGAGGGCGGTGCGACAACCCGAATTCAGCCCAGATTTACGCGCAAGCCCTCACGATCAACCTCAAAGCCATAAGGCCGGGCAGAATCATCCGATCGGTAGGCCACATAGCCCACCCCTGCTGCCTCCCAGTCCGCCACTGTCATTGGGCCGTGCCGCGACAGCCATTGCCCGGCTTGGGGAAATTGCGTGAACCACTTGCGCCGTTCGGCCCGCCATCGCGCCAGGCCGGCGACATAGACCTCCAACGCCAGATCGCGGCCCGCCCAGTCCACCCAGGTCACCGGGTTATCCTGCGCGTAGGCGTTGTTGTTGCCTTGTTGCGAGCGGCCGAACTCGTCCCCCGCCGTCAGCATCACGGTACCGGTGGACGCGAACAGCG
>NZ_CAXYKL010000282.1:0-11665 GCF_964277725.1 uncultured Novosphingobium sp.
CGATCGGCGACGTGATCCCCGGCCCGATGCTGGCTCACAAGGCCGAAGACGAAGGCATCGCCGTGGCGGAAAACATCGCGGGGATGACGGGAATCGTGAATCACGACCTGATCCCCGGCGTTGTCTACACCGCGCCAGAGTTTGCAGGCGTGGGCCTGACCGAAGAAGCCGCGAAAGAACGGGGCGCGATCAAGGTCGGCAAGTTCCCGATGCTCGGCAACTCACGCGCGAAGACCAACCACGAGCCGGACGGCTTCGTAAAGATCATCGCCGATGCCGAGACGGACCGTGTGCTGGGCGTGTGGTGCATCGCCTCCGTTGCTGGCACGATGATCGCGCAAGCAACGCAGGCGATGGAATTCGGGGCGACGAGCGAAGATATCGCCTACACTTGCCATGCGCACCCGACCCATTCGGAAGCGATCAAGGAAGCGGCGATGGCAGTCACCGGAAAGCCGATCCACGTCTGATCGGTAGTCCGCACCATCACGGTCGCGGCGGAACGCTGGTTCCGGCCGCGACCGACGCCTAGCGTATCAAATATCGAAGCAATCGTTCTGCGCGCCGAACGCCATGCCGGCGAAGTTGCGCGCGTAAGGATAGGGATTGTTCGCCACGTGGGCGCGGGCGCAGTGAATGTCCAGGAAGGCGCGCTGCACGACGTTGCCGCGATAGATCGCCTTGCCGCCACTGAACTGCATCAACTGATCTACCGCGGTTACGCAGCGGCTCACCATCGAGGTGGTCGACAATCCCAGCATGGCCCGGCGCTCGACCGAGAAGTCGCCCTGCTCGGCCCGTTCGGATAGCTCGCGCAGATCGCGATGCAACCGCATTTCCAAGTCGTCCAACGTCATCGCGACGTCCGCCACGGCTTCCTGGATGGCGCTGTCGTTTGCCAGCTTTGCGCCGGTGTAGGTCGCCCGCTTGGTCTTCATGCCCTCCACGAAGACCTCCAAGGCCCGCTTCAACGCGCCCAGCGATGTGGTGGAGACGGTGCGATTGAACAATTGCGCGAAAGGGATGCGATAGAGGCTGCCGGTATTCTGGGCGTGGCCGGGGCAGTCGACCTCGAACATGTCCATCTCGCGAATGATGCGGTAATCGGGGACGAAGGCATCCTTCACCACAATATCATTGCTGCCCGTGGCGCACAGTCCCATCGTGTCCCAGGTATCGATAATCTCATAGTCGCGGCGCGGCACCAGAAAGTTGCACGGATCGGGCGCGCTGCCGTCTTCGGAGCGAATGTGCACGCCCAGGATCACCCAGTCGCAGTGAGCCGAACCGCTTGAGAACGCCCACCGCCCGCTGAGGCGATAGCCGCCTTCTTCACGTACGACCTTGCCGCAAGGCATATAGGACGAGCTGATGCGCACATCGCCATCTTCCGCCCAGACGTCTTCCGCCGCGCGGGGGTCGAACAAGGCCAGTTGCCAGTTGTGCACGGCAACTACGCCGTAGACCCAGGCGCTGCTCATGCAGCCTTCGGCCAGCGTGCGCGCGACTTCGCAGTAAACCTCGGGCGCCATCTCATAGCCGCCGTACTGCGCCGGCTGGAGGATGCGAAAGAACCCGGCCTCGGTGAAGGCGCGGATCGTATCCTCGGGAACCTGACGCTGCCCGACCGCTGCCGATTCGCGCTCGCGCAGCATCGGCACCATGGCCCGGGCCCGCGCGATGAGTTCGTCCGCTGTGGGGGTATCGGTATCAGAATACGCCTTGATAGCTTCAGCTTGCATATCGCGATCCTCTTCCTCTCAAGGATGCCTGAACCCTAGCGTGACAAACCAACGCCAAATCCCGGTCATTGTTGTCTATCGTAAACCAAAATCCTCGCTCTTCCAATCAGGAAAACGACCGTTGCCCGCGGGGACAGGCTCGATCGTGGCGTAAACCGCGGTTTTCCCGCACGATAACTACACAAATCGGGCCCAAAAAGATTTTTGTTGCGTTATCGGAACAATTAGCTGACAAGATAGGTGATCGTTCGGAATATGAGCCACCCCTAGAGAGGTAGCCCCGGTTGATCGCAGGATGGAATAAGACGCATCAATGCGCATGCCAGCGGGGAGTACATATGAAAGCTATTCAGTCGACGCGGGCCAGCCTTCTGGCCATTGCCATCGCCGGAACAGCCTGGACCGGCGCGAGCCCGGTCATGGCTCAATCGACCGATGCCGCCACTCCCACGCCAGTGGCCGAGGCACCTGAGGCGAGCAGCGGCGCCCTTGCCGATATCGTCGTCACCGCGAACAAGCGTGGTGAGAACCTGCAGAAGGTTCCGATCTCGATCAGCGCCTATTCCGGCGAACAGATCGCCAAGCTGGGTATCCGTGACACCACGCAGATCACGCAGCAGATCCCGGCCCTGCATTTCAACGCATGGTCGCCCAACCTGACGATCTTCAGCTTGCGTGGCGTTTCCCAGAACAACTTCACCGATAATCTCGAAGCGCCCGTCGCGGTCTACCAGGACAACGCCTACGTCGCATCGATGAATGCGCTGTCGGGTCAGCTGTTCGACATCAAGCGCGTGGAAGTGCTGCGCGGACCGCAGGGCACGCTGTTCGGGCGCAACGCTACGGGCGGCCTGATCCATTACCTCAGCAACGATGCCAGCTCCGAGGATTGGAACGGCTACGTGCAGGGCGACTACGGCCGATACAATTCCTGGTCGGTGGAAGGCGCGGCGGGCGGTGCCCTCGCCCCGGGTCTGCGCATCCATGCGGCCGGCCGCATCGAAAAGGCGGACGGCTACATCAAGTCGCGCGACACCGTGCTGGCGGATGGCACCGTGCTCAAGGGCAGCGGCCAGGACCTGGGCGGCCGCAACGGCTGGTCCGCGCGCGTCAACCTGCAGTACGACCTCTCGCCCGATGCGACGGTCAGCGTGTGGTACAAGCACGCCGAAGACAACCACGTCGCCACTGGCGGCTACGTGTTTGAAAACTGCGATTTCGAAGCCAACGGCTTTTGCCACACAAATGCGGCTGGCCTGAGCGATGGCACAGGCGGTGTCGTCAACGGCATCACCGGCGCCAAGGCCTCGCCTTGGGAGCATTATGGCGAACGGCGCGGCAATCTGGATCGCGTGACGAACAGCTATCAGGGCGATCTCAACTGGAAGCTGTCCGATACGGTCTCGCTGACGGCGATCACCAACTACCTGACGCTGAACAAGACCTACAGCGAGGATGGTGACGCCACGCCGCTGCTGACGGTGAACCTCGACACGGGCATCCGCTTCCGCCAATTCTCGCAGGAAGCTCGCCTGGCTGGCGATCTGCCGGGTCTCAAGTGGCAGGTGGGTGCGTACTACCTCGACATGAAGTACGATGGCTATCACTCGGTGCGCGGCGCGCCTGTGATCAACCTGGCGCTGGCGGCCAATGGTGCGTTCGACTCGCCGACCGTGGCGCAGCTCTACAAGATCAATTCAAAGAACTGGTCGATCTTTGCGCAAGGCGATATCACGCTGACCGATCAGCTGAGCCTGACCGTGGGCGGTCGTTACTCAGTTGATCACAAGTCGATCGACTACGCCGCCGTCCTGTCCGATCCCACGATCAATCCGAATTCCGTGGTTCTGTTCACCGACAAGACCCTTGCGCAGACCATCCCGGGCGTGAACCGCGATGTCTATAAGGATTGGGCGGCGCGGGTTTCGCTGAATTACCAGGTCGATCCCACCACGCTGCTGTTCGCTTCCTGGAACCGCGGCATCAAGGGCGGCAACTGGTCGCTCTCGTCGACCATCAACCCGGCTGACTTCAAGCACCGGCCGGAAACGCTCAACAGCCTGGAGGCCGGCTTCAAGACCGCCTTCATGAACCGCACGCTGCGCCTGAACGGCACGCTGTTCCATTATATCTACAGCGATTATCAGGCCTTCTCGCTGGCGGGCGGCGTGCCGCACATCTACAACAGCGATGCGCTTTCAACCGGTGCCGAGCTGGAAGGCTTCTGGTCGCCATCGCCCCGCTTCGACGCGGTGCTGGGCGCTACCTGGCAGACCTCCAAGGTCAAGAGCGTTCCCGCCACCGGCACGCAGGCCGCCCCGGAGTTCTTCCCCGGCGCGCCAAACTCGCAATACTGCACCAACCAGGGCGGCTTCTTCATTTGCGATTTCCCGCAAAGGACGATCGACAACGCCAAGTTCCCCAACGCGCCCAAGTTCAGCTTCAACTACATGCTGCGCTACAACCACGACGTTGGCGGCGGCAATGTGGCGATCCAGATGGACGGCGTGTGGTACGACAAGCAGTTCCTGGAAGTGACCAACGGCCCCTCTTCGCTGCAAAAGGCCTACAATGTCACCAACGGCTCGCTCAGCTACACGCATGAGCGGACCGGGATCGTGCTGACCGGCTGGGTGAAGAACGTCTTCAACAAGCAGTTCCGCGCTTACGCTTTGAACCTGGGCATTCTGGGCACCACGTCGATCTATGCCCCGCCGATCACTTACGGTGCGACCCTGCGTGTGCCGTTCGGGAAATAAATCGCTTTTGTAACCAGCTCACCCAAACTGAAAAACCGGCCGCAGGTCTGAGACTGCGGTCGGTTTCTTTTTGTCTTTAAAGCTCTGCGTCGAGACAGGCTTGACCCAATCAGCCCTTCTTGAGGTGACGGCGGCCCAGCAGTTCGGCGATCTGCACCGCGTTCAACGCCGCGCCCTTGCGCAGGTTGTCCGAGACGCACCACAGCACCAGGCCGTTGTCGACCGTCGGGTCTTCGCGCACGCGGCTGACGTAAGTCGCACCATCGCCCACGCACTCGACCGGGGTGACGTATCCACCGTCTTCGCGCTTGTCGACGAGCATGATGCCGGGCGCCTCACGCAGGATATCCTGCGCCGCTTCGGCGGACAGCTCATTCTCGAACTCGATGTTGATCGCTTCGGAGTGGCCGACGAACACCGGCACGCGGACGCAAGTGGCGACCACCTTGATCTTTGGATCAAGGATCTTCTTGGTCTCGACCACCATCTTCCACTCTTCCTTGGTGAAGCCGTCATCCAGGAAGCTGTCGATGTGCGGGATCACGTTGAAGGCGATCTGCTTGGTGAACTTGTGGCTCTCCACCGCATCGCCGACGAAGATCGCGCGGCTCTGGGTGAACAGTTCGTCCATGCCCGCCTTGCCGGCGCCGGACGTCGACTGATAGGTGGAGACGACCACGCGCTTGATCGTGGCGGCATCGTGCAGCGGCTTCAAGGCCACGACCATCTGCGCGGTCGAGCAGTTGGGATTGGCGATGATGTTGCGCGCGGTGTAGCCGTCGATCGCATCGGGGTTCACCTCGGGCACGACGAGCGGCACGTCCGGGTCCATGCGATAGAGCGACGAATTGTCGATCACCACGCAACCGGCAGCGGCAGCCTTGGGGGCGTAGATCTTGGTCGGCTCGGAACCTGCCGCGAACAGCGCGATGTCCCATCCGGCGAAATCAAAATGCTCGATATTCTTGACCTTGAGCATTTTACCAGTGTCGCCGTACTCGATCTCTGTCCCGACCGAACGCGACGAAGCCACCGCCGCGATCTCGTCGCAGGGAAACTCACGCTCGGCGAGGATGTTGAGCATCTCGCGGCCGACGTTGCCCGTCGCACCGACGACGGCTACCCGGTACCCCATCTCTTGGTCCTTTTTCGTAAAGCCACGCGATCACGCCGCGTGCGCGGGCGCGTTAGCGGCGGGGGGCGGCGATGGCAAGGGAAGTGCCCTGCCCCATCCGCGTAAAGCCATTCGTGAGCGAGGTCGAAACACGCGATATCGCGATGAAGTGTTTCAACCTCGCTTGGCACGAGCGTTCTAATTAGCGAGATCAGGCCGTGATCAATGCGCCGTCGCGCTGGGCGCAGGCGTGTGCGGCGGAGCAGCGGCCAGCTCATCGGCCTCCGTCCACTCGATCGGCTCGACCTTCTCGACCAGCGCGTGCGCTAGAACCTCGTCCACGTGACTGACCGGAATGATCTCCAGTCCTTCCTTCACGTTGGCGGGGATTTCGGCCAGGTCCTTGCGGTTCTCCTCCGGGATCAGCACCAAGGTGATGCCGCCGCGCAAGGCCGCCAGCAGCTTTTCCTTCAAGCCACCGATCGGCAGAACCCGCCCCCGCAAAGTGACCTCGCCGGTCATGGCAACGTCCTTGCGCACCGGAATACCGGTCAGGGTCGAGATGATCGAAGTGACCATGCCGATGCCTGCGCTTGGGCCGTCCTTGGGCACCGCGCCTTCCGGCAAGTGGACGTGAATGTCCCGGCGGTTGATCAGCGACGGCTTGACGCCATAGGCCGGCGAGCGCGCTTTCACGAAGCTGAAGGCGGCCTGGATCGACTCGCTCATCACCTCGCCCAGCTTGCCCGTGGCCTTGATCTGACCTTTGCCAGGCACGGTCACGGCCTCGATCGTCAGCAGCTCGCCGCCCACTTCGGTCCAGGCGAGCCCGGTGACGGCACCCACCTGATGCTCTTCCTCACCCACGCCGTGGCGGAATTTGCGCACGCCTGCAAAGTCGTGAAGGTTTTCAGGCGTGACCGTGATCGCGCTCGCCTTGCCTTCCAGGATCTGGCGCAGCGACTTTCGCGCGAGGCGTGCGATCTCGCGCTCCAGCGTGCGGACACCGGCCTCGCGGGTGTAGTAGCGGATCAGATCGCGCAGCGCGGCCTGCTCCAGCACGAACTCGCCGTCCTTCAGGCCATGCGCCTCGATCTGCTTGGCCACCAAATGACGCTCCGCGATCTCGACCTTCTCGTCCTCGGTATACCCTTCGAGGCGGATGATCTCCATGCGATCGAGCAGCGCCTGCGGCAAGTTCAGCGAGTTCGCGGTGCACACGAACATCACGTCGGACAGGTCGTAATCCAGCTCCAGGTAGTGATCCTGGAACTTGGCGTTCTGCTCAGGGTCAAGCACTTCGAGCAGTGCCGAAGCGGGATCGCCGCGGAAATCTTGGCCGAGCTTGTCGATCTCGTCGAGTAGGACCAGCGGGTTGGACCGGCCGGCCTTCTTGAGGTTGGTGATGATCTTGCCCGGCAGCGAGCCGATGTAGGTGCGACGGTGGCCGCGGATTTCGGCCTCATCCCGCACGCCGCCCAGCGACTGGCGGATGAACTCGCGGCCGGTAGCCTTGGCGATCGACTTGCCCAGCGAGGTCTTGCCGACGCCCGGCGGGCCCACGAGGCACAGGATCGGCCCCTTCAAGCGATTGGTACGCGCCTGTACCGCCAGATACTCGATGATGCGGTCCTTGACCTTGTCGAGCGCGTAGTGATCCTCGTCCAGCACGGCCTGCGCTTCGGAAATGTCGCGCTTGACCTTGCTCTTCTTGCCCCAGGGCAAACCGAGAAGCACATCGAGATAATTACGGATCACCGTGGCCTCGGCGCTCATGGGCTGCATGCCCTTGAGCTTCTTCAGCTCGGTGGTCGCCTTCTCCTTGGCCTCCTTGGAAAGCTTGGTTTTCTCGATCTTTTCGGCCAACTCGGCAATCTCGTTGCCGTCCTCACCATCACTGCCGCCCAGCTCGGACTGAATCGCCTTGAGCTGTTCGTTGAGGTAGTACTCGCGCTGGGTCTTCTCCATCTGGCGCTTCACGCGGCCACGGATCTTGCGCTCCACCTGCAGCACGCCAAGCTCGCCCTCCATGAAGGCGTAGACCATCTCAAGACGCTTCAAGGGATCGGCCTCGGCCAGGACCGCCTGCTTGTCGGACACCTTGGCGGAGAGCTGCGCCGCCACCGTATCGGACAGCTTGGCGGCATCATCGATGTCCGCCAGGTTCTCGCCGGCGTCGGTCGACAACTTCTTGTTCAGCTTGGCATATTCGCCGAATTGCTCGACCACCTGGCGCATCATCGCCGCCACTTCCGTGCCCGACGCGCCGACCGGTTCGATAGCCTCAACCTGCGCGACCAGCATCTCGCCCTCGGCGGTGGTTTCGGTGCGCAGGCTTTCGATGCGCGCGCGCTCCTTGCCTTCGACCAGGACGCGCACGGTGCCGTCCGGCAGCTTCAGCAATTGCAGCACGTTGGCGATCACGCCGGTATCGTACAGATCGTCGCTATCCGGATCGTCACAGCCGGGGTCCAGCTGGGCCAGCAGGAAAATGTCCTTGCCGCCGGCCATCGCCGATTCCAGCGCCGCCACGGACTTCTCGCGCCCGACGAACAACGGCACGACCATGCCGGGGAAAACCACGATGTCACGAAGCGGAAGGAGGGGTAGTAGGTTCACGAGTGTATCCATCACATGCGGCGACAAGCGCCCATCCGGGTCAGCCCGGTTCTTGGCAAATATGGGTGCCTGTGCCGCACCGCGCAATGGCACTTTCGTTACAGGCTGTGGAAGGCCGCCGATCGTCTAAACGGGCGATCACCCCGATCCGGTTCGGGGTGATCCCAGGCTCAGAACGGCATCTTGAAGCCCGGCGGCAGGCCCATGCCCTGCTGCGCCTTTGCCATTTCCTCGCCCGCCACGCTGTCCGCCTTCACGCGCGCATCGTTGTAGGCGGCGGCGATCAGGTCTTCCAGGATCGGCTTTTCGCTTGGCTGCATCAGGCTGTCATCGATCGCGACCCCGATGACGCGGCCCTTTGCGGAGCAGCGGATCTTGACCAGCCCACCGCCGGAAAGCCCCTCGACCTCCATACCGTCAAGCTTGCCCTGCGTTTCGGTCATCTGCTTCTGGATGGTTTCGGCAGCAGCCTGCGCGGCCTTGATCATCTCTTCCATCGACTTCATCGTCAGCGTCTCCAATTGCGGTTGCCGCCGCCGCTTGCGGACTGGCGGTCGTCTTCGATCAATTCTGCATCCGGGAAAGCGGCCAATGTGGCGGCCACCAGCGGCGCTGTGCGCTTGGCATCGGCGGCGGCGCGCTTTTGCGCCTCGTCCACTTCCACCAAGGTAGGCGCGCCCTGGCCCGGCACCTTTTCCACATGCCAGGCGTCCCCGGTCGTCTTGTTGAGCGCATTGCGAAGAAGCGCCGCGATATCCTCGCCGAACCCTGGTGGCTGCGTATAGCGCAGCACGCCGGGCGCCAGTTCGACTACGCGTACCTGCATCCGCAGGGTGCTGGCCATGCCCAGCCCCGTCACCTGCTCGACCTGTTCGACAAGATCGGCCCAGACCATCGCCGGGCGCTGCGCGACGGGGGCGGGCGCTCCCGACCCTTCGATCGATACAGTCGGGGCGGGTCTCGCCGCGATCTCTTCCAGCTTGCGCGCCAGCATGCCGGGATCGGGCATGTCCGCCGCATGCATCACCCGCAGCAGCGCCATTTGCGCGGCGACGAGGGGATCGGGCGCGGATTTGACCTCTTCGTAGCCTTTAAGCAGCAGCTGCCACAACCGATGCAACTGTCCGGCGCTGAGGCGCTTGGCCCAACCCTCGATCGCCTCACGCTCCTCGGCCGAGGGCGCGTCGGCCGCACCGGCGCTGACTTGCGCCACCGTGATGCGGTGAACCAGCGTCATCACGCCGCGCATCAGCGCGATGGGCTCAACCCCAAGGGCGAATTGCTGCGCGACGCGGTCGAGCAGCCCGGCTCCGTCGGCGTTCAACACGCTGTCCAGCAATCCTCGCTGAGCGCTCTTGTCGGCCAGGCCCAGCATGTCGCGCACGCGCGCGGCCTGGACCAGACCCTGCCCGGTTTCGGCACCGTCAAGATCGGCATGAGCGATCGCCTGGTCGAGGATCGACAGACCGTCACGTACCGAACCCTCGGCTGCAGCGGCGATCATCGCCAGCGCCTCATCCTCCGCCTGGACGCCTTCGCTTTGGCAGACATGCGCGAAATGTTCAGCCAGCATCGGCGACGGGATGCGCCGCAAGTCGAACCGCTGGCAGCGCGACAGGACGGTGACCGGCAGCTTGTCGACCTCCGTTGTCGCGAAAAGAAATTTCACATGCGCGGGCGGTTCCTCAAGTGTCTTCAGCAAGGCATTGAAAGCGTTGCGAGACAGCATGTGGACTTCGTCGATGATGTAGATCTTGTAGCGCGCCGAAACGGCGGCATAGCGAACCGCCTCGATGATCTCGCGCACGTCATCCACGCCAGTATGGCTCGCCGCGTCCATTTCGATCACGTCGATATGGCGGCCTTCGGCGATCGCGGTGCAGGGCTCGCACTGGCCGCACGGGTCGATCGTCGGACCGCCCTTCCCGTCCGGGCCGATGCAGTTGAGCGCTTTCGCGATCAGCCGGGCGGTGGACGTCTTGCCCACGCCGCGCACGCCCGTCATCAAAAAGGCATGAGCGAGCCGATCGCGCTTGATCGCGTTGGCCAGGGTGCGGACCATCGCCTCCTGCCCGATCAATTGGGCGAAAGTCTGCGGCCGATACTTCCGCGCCAGCACGCGATAAGGCTGGGCTGCTGCGGACTTGGCAGCGGACGACACTGGCGGTGCTGGAGCGGCGGTTGCTACGGGCTCGGTAATACCGGACGGTGCCGGTGATGGCGCTGGATCGCCGAACATCGACGATTGCCCCGCCTTCTCCAATTCGGCTGCCGAAGGAGCGTTGTCCTCCTCGTCCGGCTGCCACGGAGGGGTATCGCCAAACATATCGCGGGAATCATCGCTCATGGTGCTGAGATTAGGGTGTGGCGGCGCGAAAGTCGAATGGTCGCTCCACCACTTTGACCGACAGATCGCCGATCACACATTCCCAATGCGCTCACAGAGAAGGCGCCAAGCGACCGTTAAAGCTGAGCGGAAAAGGAGCCGGGTGACCCGCCGCAATCCGTTGTGGCTGCTTCCTTCCGGACCTGACCAAGTTGGCGAACGCAAACGTCCACCCGACTCCCGGCGGCGCATATGGCGGGGGTAGGCGACGATTGCAAGCGCCGCGATGGGACTTTGAGCCAGGACTTCAGGAATAGTATCGCGCGAAAAGAAAAGTGCGCGCAATCAGCGAAAGTTGTCCGCGTAGGCCTGGATCTTCAATCGCCGTGGCGGCGCGGTATGAACCACGGCCTCGATCCCGTAGCGCTCAGCATAGGCCATGGCCTCTTCCTTCGTCGGAAACTTCAAGGTGACTTGCTGCTGCGTGTCGCCTGAACCGGCCCAGCCCATCAGCGGATCGGGCTTTTTCGCCTCGGCCGCGGCGAACTCCAGGACCCATTGGTCGATAAGGGCCTTGCCGGACTGCATGGCGTTCTTCGGGCGCTGATAGATGCTTGCACTCATGGCGTCTGCTTTGCCTATAAATGGCGGCGTAAATCAAGTCCGCTTGGTGGCTTCGAATGCATTACGTGTCTTGAGGCTGGGATCTTCGGTCCAGGGCGCGTCCGGCCAGCGATGGCGGGGATAACGCCCTTTCATGTCTCGCTGCACGTCGCGCCACGACCCGCGCCAGAAGCCCGGCAGATCGCGCGTGGTTTGGATGGGCCGGCCTGCCGGGGACGTCAGCTTGAGCAACAAGGGCTGCGCGGGCTGGCCGAAGCCCGGGTGGCGATCGAGCCCGAACAGCGCCTGCACCCGCACTTCCACAGACGGCCCCGCCTCATCCTCATAATCGATGGCGTGTCGCGTCCCCGCCGGGCTGGCAAACTCGGCCGGGGCGAGGCGATCCAGTGCTTGCTGCTCGTCCCAACTGAGGCGGTTGCGCAAGGCGTCATGCAGCGCGGCTGGTTCGATGGCGTCGAGCTTTCGGCTCAGCAACGGAGCC
>NZ_CAXYKL010000283.1:0-12278 GCF_964277725.1 uncultured Novosphingobium sp.
CCGGTGACATGTTCGATCCTTCCTTGCGGCGGCGCATTGAAGGAATAGCATGGCGTCCGCGGAAGGTCCGCAGCTGAGCTCCGACAGTGCGTTGGCCGTCGGCTAGTCCGCACGATAGCAGATTCCACCGCTGGGAACAAACCACGGGCCATCGGTTCGGCACGAAGACTCATCGGCCAGCCGGATATTGACGCAGGCCGAGCCGTGGCCGTGACAGGCTGTGCTTCCTGCCGGAACGATGCGGCCATGATGCCCGTTCTGCAATTTGAGCCCCCGAGCGCCGAAGACCCTACTCTGCAGGAGAAGTGCAATGGCCGATTTGCGTGACGATGCACCGATCACGACGTCGAAGCGCAGCGACAGAATTATCGATGCGACAGAGAATCTGCTCGAGGCCAAAGGCCATAGTCTTGTCGGCCGCTCCGTGACGATCAACCGGCCACGCGCCGAACTCTACGCCTATTGGCGCGACTTCACGAAACTTCCCAGCTTCATGGACAATGTCGAGCGTGTCGACTTGATCGACGATACCACCAGCCATTGGGTCGTGAAGGCACCCGGCGGCAAGACCGTCGAGTGGGATGCCGTCATCACTGAGGAACGGCCTGACGAACTGATCGCCTGGGCATCGACGGAAGGCGCGGATGTCCCCAATAGCGGACGCATCGACTTCAGGGACGCAGGCGATCGCGGCACGGTGGTCACCGCGACCATTCTATACGATCCACCCGCCGGCTTCATCGGCAAGGTCGTCGCCAAGATGTTCCAGCGCGAGCCGGCGATTCAGGCGCGCCGTGACCTGCGGCGCTTCAAACAGCTCATGGAAACTGGCGAGATCGCTACGGCAGCGCGGACGCATAAACAATTGAAAGAGGAGATCGCCTGATGCGCGCGCTCACCTGGCACGGCAAGCATGACGTCCGCGTCGACACTGTCGACGATCCCGAAATCCTCAATCCGCGCGATGCGATCATCAAGGTCACTTCGACGGCGATCTGCGGGTCGGACCTCCATCTGTACGACGGCTACATCCCGACGATGCAGGCGGGCGACATCCTCGGCCATGAGTTCATGGGCGAGGTGGTCGAGACCGGCCCCAAATCAACGCTCAAAAAGGGCCAGCGCGTGGTGGTGCCGTTCACGATCGCCTGCGGCAGTTGCTATCATTGCGGCAAGCATCAATATTCCGCCTGCGACAACGCCAATCCGGCGGACAATCAGGACATCGCTCAGACGCTCTACGGCCAGCCGATGTCGGGGCTGTTCGGCTACAGCCACATGACCGGCGGCTATGCGGGGGGCCAAGCCGAATATGTCCGCGTGCCGTTCAGCGACGTGGGTCCGATCGTCATTCCCGACGGAATCGATGATGACAAGGTGCTGTTCCTGTCGGACATCCTGCCGACCGGTTGGCAGGCGGCGGAATTCGCACAGATCGAGCCGGGCGATACGGTCGCGGTCTGGGGCTGCGGTCCCGTTGGCCTGTTCTGCGTGCAGTCCGCCTTCCTGATGGGCGCTGAGCGCGTCATCGCGATCGACCATTTCCCGCGCCGGCTCGAACTGGCGGCCAAGTTCGGCGCCGAAACCCTCAACTTCGAGGAAAGTAAGACCTACGAGGCGCTGATGGAGATGACTGGCGGCATCGGCCCGGATGCCTGCATCGACGCGGTCGGCCTTGAGGCGCACGGCCTGTTCGTCGACAATGTCTGGGACCAGATCAAGGTCTCGACCTTCACCGGCACCGACCGCACCCATTCGATCCGCCAGGCGATCATCGCCTGCCGCAAGGGCGGTCGCGTGTCGATGCCTGCGGTCTATGGCGGCTTTGTCGACAAATTTCCGCTCGGCGCCTTCATGGAGAAGGGACTGACCCTAAAGACGGGCCAGACCCATGTGCAGCATTATCTGCCCGGGCTGCTCGCTGCGATCATGGAAGGGAAGATCGATACGACCTTCCTGATCAGCCACCGCATGGCGCTGAGCGAGGCGCCTGAGGGCTACAAGATCTTCCACGATCACCAGAACGACGTGACCAAGGTGGTCCTGAAACCGGGCCTCGACCGGGTCGCCGCGTAAGGAGAAACCGACATGGCTGACAAATTCGCAATCATCACCGGCGCTTCGACCGGCATCGGCGCCGAGCTTGCCAGACTGGCGGCTGCGGACGGATATGACCTGCTGCTGGTTGCCGACACGCCCTTTGTCGATCCGTCAGTCGGGAATGCCAATGCCCGGACGCTCGAAGTCGATCTCGCGACGCTCGAAGGGGTCGATCGACTGCTCGACGCCGCCGGTGGCCGGCGTATCGATCTGCTGTGCGCGAATGCTGGGCATGGCCTCGGCGGACCGTTTCTCGACCACGCCGTCAGTGACTGGCGCCATGTCATCGACACCAATGTGACGGGCACCGTTTACCTGTTGCAGAAGGTACTCGCGACGATGGTGGCGCAGGGCGAAGGCAAGGTTCTCGTGACCGGCTCAATCGCGGGCTGGATGCCGGGCAGCTTCTCGGCGGTCTATAACGGCACCAAGGCGTTCATCGACAATTTCACCGCCGCGATCCGCAATGAGCTCAAGGAGCATGCCGGGATCACAATCACCACCCTCGAACCTGGACCGGTCGAGACCGAGTTCTTCCACCGTGCCGGCATGGATGACACCAAGGTTGGCCAGAATGACAAGAAATCCGATCCTGCGGATGTCGCGAAGGACGGCTGGGACGCGCTGATGGCCGGCAAGGACACGATAATCTCGGGCTGGAAGAACAAGCTCCAGGTCGCCGCGTCGGGTGTGCTGCCACAATCCGTGCCGGCGCAGCTGCATCGCGGCATGGCCGAGCCGGGCAGCGGGAAGGATTGAGCTATGGCCGGCAAGAAATGGTCGCAGGACGTGACCGAGCATTCGGACGCGCTCGATCTCGAGGACGGCGTTTTCAAGCAGGACGATCCCGTCAAGATCGCTGCGTCGCTCAAGTGCTCGGCTGAACGCAGCAAGCGCCGCAAGGGCACGCCGCTGCAATCGGCGATGGGCATGCTCAACTTCTATATCAATCGCGCGGGAGACAATCTCGGCAAGGGCCAGCGGCAGGTGCTGGAGAAAGCCAAGGATGAACTGCGTGAAGCATTCGACAGTGAGCCGAAGGACACGCACAAGGAGAAAGCCCATGGCTGAGAAAGGCAGGGAGCGCGACCAGACCTCGCGTGGCCCACTGGGCGATGCCCGTCCGGATAGCACCAACAACGATATGCGAGCAGGCGGCGGCCAACCGCCGGAAAAGGTCGAGGACCGGCCCGTTGTCGGCACCGTCAAACCGGAAGATTACCCGTCCCAGCAATGACGAACAGCAAGGAGTGATGCACATGGCGGACCTCAGCCAGATCAGGGAGCATATGGAAATCATCGGCGCCGACGGTGTCCATATCGGCACCGTCGACAAGGTCGAAGGCGATCGGATCAAGATGACCAAGGCCGACAGTGGATCGCATGGCGATCATCATCATTATTTCTCGGGCGGCCTTGTGGCTGCCGTGGAAGGTGATCAGGTGCGGTTGTCCGCAGCCGGGTCGGCGGCGGTGCTGCTCGAGGAGGAGAAAGGGGGCGAGCCGCTGACCGAGAAGAACCCGTGACCGGCTCGCGAGGACCGCGCCGCTCGGTCACTCAAAACGGTAAGGACTGAAGCAATCGCGATCTGGATCGGGCTCCCCGCCAAATTCCCGCTCGAGCATTTGGGCTGCGAGGCTGGCGAAGGCGATGCCATTGCCGCCGAAACCCGCCGCCATCCAGACGTTCGGCATCGTCGCGACGGGGCCGATCGCCGGCAAGCCATCGGGCGAGGCGCCAAAGGTTGCCGCCCACTTCCGGTCGATGGTGATCGGGCCGGCGCCAAGCCAGGGTCTCAAGCTTGGCGGCAATGGCACCCGCTTTCGAGCCCAGCAGCGCGTTTCGCACGGCCTCATCGGCGGACTCTATATCTTCTCCGCCGGCGATGATGCGTCCGATACGGTCAGTGCGGACATAGAGATACGGGTCGGACGCTTCCCAGATCATCGCCCGCTCACGCCAGAGCGGTGCGCCGCCCGGCGGCGTGGCGATCGCGAAGGTGGAGTGCAGGCCGAACGCGGGCGGTAGGAACAGCGACGCGCGCTCATATCCCGTGGCGAGGATCACGTTTTCGGCTCGGCAGCTTCTTCCATCGGCCATCTCCACAACGATTCCGCTATCGTCAGGGTGGAGTCCGGTCACATCAACAGGCCAGTGCAAGTTCGCGCCCTCTCTGCGCGCGCGATCCAGCAGGGCATGGCACAGGCGAACCGGCTCGATCTCGAAGCCGCCCTGCGACGCGATTGCCGCGCGGGCCGCGATATCGAAGCGCTCCGCCACCTCCTCCGCTCGCAGAAAGACGGAGGGCAAGCCGTTGCGACGATGGATATCCGCTTCCCTGACCAGCCCGGCCTCATCGAGGACAGAGCCGGTAAGATAGAGTGTGGGGCGGGCAACCCTTCCACCATTCAGCCCCAGCGCATCGATGCGTTTCCCGAGATCACGCACGGCGGTGAGCACACGCGTCCACCGTCGCGCTGCCTCCGCTTCGCCGATCTCAGTCGCAAGATGGCTCATCGGCACATCCATGGCCCACATGATCTCGGCGGTGGAGGCCGCCGTGCTGCCGCAACCAGGCGGACGGCGGTCGAACAGGGCGATGCGCCGCCCGCTATCCGCCAGCCGCTGAGCGATGAGCGCGCCGACGATTCCCGATCCGACGATGGCGACTTCGACAGGCTCGGCTGGAAATGGATCGGACGGCCGCGATGGCCAGTCCGTTTCCTGCCAGGGAACATCCCCGGTGCGCAGGTCGCGGCATTCGGTGAGTGTCATCGGGCCATTGGCAGTTCAACAGCGGCGCCGATCGCGAACAGCCTCATCCGGGATAATTCTGCTGGCTAAGCAGGCCGGCGAGATGCGTGGCGTTGCTGGCCACCATCTTCGCCGTCTTGGCGACCATTTCCGGGGTTGCGTCGAGATCCTTGAAATCGGTCGATCCCATTGCCTCGCCGACCCAATAACAGGCAGCCACAGCCGGGATCGTCCAGCCGACATCGTTGAGCGCCTGAAAAATCTGCGCCGAGCAGAAATGTGCGCCATCCTCATTGCCGACGATGGCGGCGACCGCGACCTTCCCGTAGCTCGGCATGCGTCCGTGATCGTCGGTTTCTTCGAGGAAGGCGTCCATGCGCTCCAGCACGCGCTTGGCGATACTGCTGACCTGTCCCATCCAGATCGGTCCCCCGAGGATCAATATATCATGGGCAAGGATTTTCTTGCGCAGCGCCGGCCAGTCGTCGCCTTCGCCCTCGTCCGAAGTGACGCCCGGCCTGATGTTGAGCGCCGCCACGCGGATGGTCTCGCTTACAGCGACATCCCGGTCGCGAAAGGCATCGGCCAGCACTGTGATCATCGCATCGGTGGACGAGGTCTCACTGGGGTCGCTCTTCAACGTGCAGTTGAGAGGCAAAGCCTTGATCGCCGGCATGTCCTACCCCGCTCGCTTGCGGCGCGTCTCCCAGCCCTTCTTGGCCGCCGCCGATCGCTTCTCATGGCTCTGGCTCGACCCACTGATCTTGCCGCCCTTGCGCGAAGAGGCTCGGCTCTCTGCCTTGCCGCGTCCCGAGCCGGACTTGTTTCCACCGCCTGATTCCTTGTTCACCGTCGCCCAGGCGCGTCCTTCAGCTTCCTTGCTGCTAACCCCGCGATCTTCATATCCCTTTTCGATATGCTCGGCCTTGCGCTTCTGCTTGTCGGAATAGCTCGACTTGTCTCCGCGGGGCATGACGTTTCCTTTGCATTTTCATGCCAGCGAAACGCTTGAAAGGCACAACGGTGCCGCGGGTTGTGAACTCCGACTGATTGGCTCAGATCGCGCTGGGAGCCGATCCATACTTCTTGCTTGGGACCATCAGGAAAATTCCGGGAATTTCCGAGGTGGAAATCCACAGTTCGCGATGCCGTTGAGGGTGGCCTGAAGCGAACCAAAGTCGGCCAATTTCCGATGCGATGAACAGACGGCAAGTTTCAGGAGACCAATTTTCCTGGGTTGCCGTCCGCTATGTCGGCGACAGCTGCGCTAATCTACCAGTTGCAGGTCAGTATGGTTGATCGTCTAACTGGCGCCTACGATCGCTCCGGGCGTGAGCGCGAGGGCTAGCAGAACCAGCGCGGTGCAGACGTAGGCCCAGGCTCCCATTCCGGCCCATGCGACCTTGAGCTTGCGCTGGGCCGCTTGCCCTTCCTTGGCGAGGCGCAGGGTGTAGATCGTCGCGCCGGTCACGGCGAGGGCAGTCAGTAGGGCGCCGAAGACGAACCAGATGATCTTGGTCGCTATACCGCCCAAAGTGCCGAAGTGCAGGGGGTCCGCCATCTCGGAAATCCGCTGGTGTACACTGAGGTCGCGGCCGTCGAGTGACATGGTCACGCGGCCGGTGGACGGATCGACCGCCACGCCATTGGCGCGGTCGCGCACCAGCCAGGCTTGGTCCTGGCCCAGGAAGATCACGCCATTGTCCTCGGTGAAGCGGATCTCACGGATCTGCAGGGTCGGGCGCTTGCGGTGGACCACTTCGCCCAGCCGATCGAGCGCGGCGCCGGTGGGGAGTGGCGCTGAGATCGTGACCTCCGGCAACTCGGGCACCGAGGCATTGCCGCCGAGCGTCTCGACCAGATACCATATGCCCGTCGCCGCGATCAGCGCCACGAACCACAGACTCCACAGCCCCCCGAGCCGGTGGAGATCGCCCGTGAGCCGTCGTGCATCGCCGCCACGCGGCCGTCGCAGGAAGCCGCGCCACCACTTCCTGTAGGTCACGATGCCGGTCACAAGCGAGATCACCAGCAGCAGGGCCAGCGAGCAGACGATGGGAATTCCGATCTTGGTCGGCAGCATGAGGTGGCGGTGCACTTGGCGCAGGAAGCGATGCGCATTGGCCCACCCGTGGGTTCCGGTGACCTGCGCCGTCCAGGGATCGATGTAGACACGCGAAGGGGCGCCCTTGCCGTGATCCATCCAGGCTTCGGCGGCGAACCAGGGATCGAGCGGCGCGTAGAGCGTCTGCAGCCGAGCGCTGGGATCGGTCCGGGCGGCCGCCTCCGCCAGCTTGCCCCATGAGGCTTGCGGGGCATCCTGCGGCGTGACCCGCATCGCCGGGGTCACCAGCCAATCGATCTCGTGCGCGAAGACCGCCAGCGTACCGGTCAGCAGGATGAAGCTGAGGAAGATCGAGAGCTTCAGCCCGAGCCAGCTATGCACGATCCACCAGAACGAGCGGCCCTTCTTCCGCTTCACCGAAAGATCCGCCTGCCCGGTGGCCTCACCTGCCCGCGCCATCGTCAGAAGCCGAAGCGCAGCTCGGCCAGGAAGGTCCGCGGCTCGCCGGGGAAGTGGCCGCTCTGCGCGGAAAAGCCGGAGGCGGCATAGACCTTGTCGAAGATGTTATCGACGCGCAGCAGCAGTTCGGCAAAGCCCAGCCCTTTGGTCAGCGACGCATCGAAGATCTTGTAGGGCTTCACCTGCTGGCCCGAGAGGCTGATCCGGCGTGAGACATGCTCGCCACCAAAGCCGATCGCGGTGCCGATCGCCGGGAACTGGTAGCGTGTCCAGAAGCCCACCTTGTGCTTGGGCGCGTTGGCGAAGCGGTTGCCTACCGCGTTCGTCACTGCCTGCCCGGCCACGGTGTCGGTGATCTTGGTGTCATTGTAGGCGTAGTTCGCCAGCAGCAGCCAGTCGGGCGTGATGTCGGTGGCGAGGTCCAGCTCGACGCCCTTGCTGGTCACTTCGCCGATCGGACGCAGCTGGTCCTGGCCATTCACTGGGGGCAGCGTGACATCGGCCTGGAGGATGTTGCGGCGCACGATCCGGTAGACCGCAAGGTTCGCCTGCAGGCGGCCCGCGAAGAGGTTCGACTTGATGCCGGTCTCAATCTGCTTGCCGGTGACGGGCGCGAAGGGCCCGCCCACGTCCGTGCTCTGGCTGGCGGCGGCCTGCGGCTCGAAGCTGCCGGACCAGCTGACGTAGAGCGAGGCATCGGGGCGGGGTTTGAACACCGCGCCGGCGCGATAGGTCACGTCGCTATCGCTGTAGAAAGATTGCGCGCCAACCCGGCCGCCGGTGCTGGTGGTCACGCCATCGTCGAACTTGTCGTAGCGCACGCCGCCCACGAGCAGCAGCGCCTTGGTGAGGGTGATCTGATCCTGCAGATAGGCGCCCTTGCGCTTGGTGCGGGTGTCGGTGGTGGTGAACGGCAAGTCAGCGGCGCGCGCCACGTCGCGAGCCGACGTGACGTAGACCGGATTGCTCAGGCTCAACGGGGTGACCCCTGCGCGCAGGATGCGCGAGTCCAGCACGTTGGTCTCGTCATACCAGTCGCCGCCGGCCTGGAACTTGTGCTCCATGCCGAAGAGGCCGACTTTCGCGCTCAGGTTGGCCATGAACGACAGGCCGTCGACATCGCGAATCTGGTCGCGGAACTCGCGGGCGACGAGGTCGGGGTTGCCGCCCACGAGCCCGCGCGGTTCGTGATACTGCTGCGTCTCCTTCGACTTGAAGTAGCGCGCGCCCGCATCGAAGGTCACCGCCTCGCCGATGGTCGTGGCGTAGCGGGCCTGGATCGCTTTCGATTTCAAGCGGAGGAAGTCGGTCGGCTCGTTCGCGTTCCAGCGGATGTCGGTCAAGAAGTTGCCGGCATCGTCGGTCAGCACGCCGCGCAGGCGATTGCCGGGCAAGTCGTTGTCTTAGATCGTGGCCTGCAGCGTCAGCTTGGCCGCCCAGTCCCGCGAAGAGCCGGTGCCGTATTCAGCGCCCGCAATGACGACCAGCGGAACCTTGGCGGTCTTGTAGCGCATGGCCGCCTCGTAGATTGGCAAAGGCTCCTCGCGCACCAAGGTCATGCCGCCTTCAATGCCGCCCATCATCTCGTTCCGTATGCGGATATTGGCAAAGGTGCCGCGCATCATGATCTCGTGATTGCCGCGACGGCAACCGTAGC
This sequence comes from uncultured Novosphingobium sp., assembly GCF_964277725.1. Classification (NCBI taxonomy): domain Bacteria; kingdom Pseudomonadati; phylum Pseudomonadota; class Alphaproteobacteria; order Sphingomonadales; family Sphingomonadaceae; genus Novosphingobium; species uncultured Novosphingobium sp. The sequence continues at coordinate 9,036 of NZ_CAXYKL010000283.1, forward strand.
TGTTGAAGTCGCGCGGCAGCACCTGATGCTCCTGCAGCCATTGCGCGGCAGGTGAACTGGGCTTGATCGAGCCTGCCGGTGAGATGTGGTCGGTGGTGATCGAATCGCCGAACACAGCGAGGCATTGAGCCGCTATGACATCGGCGACCGGGGTGGGCTGGCGTTCCAATGCTTCGAAGAACGGCGGTTTGGCGATATAGGTTGACGTCGTTGGCCACTCGTAAGTTTCGCCGGTCCTCACCTCCAGCGCCCTCCAGCGATCGTCACCTTCGTAGACATCGGCATAGCGGGCGGCGAACATTTCGGCATCGATGGCCGCCGCCATTGTCTCCGCCACCTCCGAGTTCGAAGGCCATATGTCTTTAAGATAGACATATTGGCCCAGCTTACCCATCCCGATGGGTTGAGTTGTGATGTCGAGGCCGACATTGCCAAACAACGCGTAGGCGACCACCAGCGGCGGAGAAGCCAGATAGTTGGCGCGCACATCGGGCGAAATCCGCCCTTCGAAGTTGCGGTTGCCAGACAGGACCGCAGCAGCGACAAGCCCATTTTCGTTGATCGTCTTACTGATGTCCGGCGCCAGCGATCCTGAATTGCCGATGCAGATCATACAGCCATAGCCGGTCAGGTTGAATCCCAGCGCATCGAGATCGTCCTGCAACCCCGATCGCACCAGGTAGTCGGTTACGACCTGGCTACCCGGCGAAAGAGTGGCTCGCACCCAAGGTTTCAGCTTTAGGCCTTCCGCGCGAGCCTTTCGCGCCACCAGACCGGCCGCGATCAACACCGACGGGTTGGATGTGTTGGTGCAACTGGTGATCGCAGCGATAGCAATGTCGCCGTGACCCAAGGTGGTCTTTTTGCCCGGTATGATCACGCGACGATTAATCTCGCCACCTTTGCCATAACTATCTGCAAGCTCTGCGCGGAAACTTTCTGCTACCAGGTCGAGCGTGAGGCGATCCTGCGGACGGCGCGGCCCGGCCACAGACGGCAGCACGGTGGCAAGATCGAGTTCCAGCACGTCGGTGAAGATGGGTTCGGGGCTGAAGGCATCGCGCCACAGGCCCTGCGACTTGGCATAGACTTCAACCAACTCCACCCGCGCGGGATCGCGGCCGGTGAGCCGCAGGTACGTCAGCGTCGCGTCGTCCACCGGGAAGAAGCCGCAGGTCGCGCCGTATTCGGGGGCCATGTTGGCGATGGTGGCGCGGTCTGCCAGCGGCAGGGCGTCGAGGCCGGGGCCGCAGAACTCGACGAAGCGGCCGACTACGCCGTGCTTGCGTAGCATCTGCGTGACGGTGAGGACGAGATCGGTCGCGGTCACGCCCTCGGGCGGCGCGCCGGAAAGGCGGAAGCCGACCACATCGGGGATCAGCATCGAGACCGGCTGGCCAAGCATCGCCGCTTCGGCCTCGATACCGCCTACGCCCCAGCCCAGCACGCCAAGGCCGCTGACCATAGTGGTGTGGCTATCGGTGCCGACGCAGGTATCGGGGTAGGCGACGGGCAGGCCGTCAGCATCTTCGCTGGTCCAGACGGTCTGAGCGATATGCTCAAGGTTGACCTGATGACAGATGCCGGTGCCCGGTGGCACGACCTTGAGATTGTTGAGCGTGCTCGCGCCCCACTTTAGGAAGGCGTAGCGCTCTGCATTGCGCTCATATTCGATCTCGACATTGCGCGCAAAGGCATCGGGGCTGCTCGCCGCGTCGGCCATAACCGAGTGGTCGATGACGAGGTGGATCGGCACCTGGGGGGTGATCCGGGCTGCATCAGCACGCGCGCCGGGCGGTACTGGATCTCGCGGGTGGAGCGGCGCTTGATCTGCCATCCGACAAGGGCGCGAATGTCGTCAACCGTGACCGAGGCGCCGTCCTCGGAGCGCAGCAGGTTCTCCAGCAGCACCTTGAGGCTGAACGGCAGGCGGCTGATATCGCCCAGTTGTTCGGCGGCGCGCGGCAGGCTGTAGTAGGCGCAGTCCTGTCCCCCGGCGGTCAGGGTGTCACGGGTGCCCAGGGTGTCTTGGCCGATGGCGGTCATGGGGAGGATCCTGTGTGTCTTTGGCAGGCGCGCCGATAGAGGACGGCGCGCCCGTAGACCTGCTACTAGTGCCTGGCGGCCCCGGAACGAATGCCGCTACTGCATCGTCCGACATCATCGACTTGATCCAACAGGCGGCGAAACACGCCGATCAGGTCGCAAGCGTATGTTCGGGCGCGTTTCTGTTCGCGGCCGCCGGGCTGCTAGATGGGCGACGGGCAACAACCCATTGGGGTGAATGCCAACGACTCCAAAAGCTCCACCACGACACGATCATCGATCAACAGTCCCTGTTCGTGAGAGACGGAAACGTATGGACTTCGGCCGGGATCACGGCCAGGATTGATCTGACGCTCGCGATCATCGAGCGTGACCATGGCTTTGCTGTCGCTAGGGAGGTTGCCCGAGCACTGGTCGTCGATCAGCGTCGTCCAGCCGGCCGGCCGCAGCTTGCTGCCGCGCTAGATCTACAGAAACCTGAAGGGCGTTTCACGCCTGTCTTAGAATGGGCGCGGCACCGCCTTTCAGAGCGGCTAGACGTGGAGCGCCTGGCGGAACGCTGCGGCCTGAGCCCTCGGCAATTCTCCCGCGCTTTCACGGCCGCGATCGGTATCACACCTGCCAAAGCCATCGAGCGAATGCGTGTGGATCAAGCGCGAGGCGACGTTGCTACTGGCCAAGAACCATTGGATGTCATTGCAAGGCGACATGGGTTTGGCACTGCGGCCCGGATGCGTCGTGCCTTCGCGCGCGGCAAGAGACTACCGGCCATAACGGGCAACGAGATGGAACCTCTGACAAGTTGCGAGGAGTAAACTTCAACACCGCTTGCCCCTGCAGCAAACCAGACTCGATTGCGCTTGCTTGCGTCGGGGTCATTCCCGAAACTCCATCGTTTTCGGGATGGTCGCTAACGGCAGCTCTAGATTGAATCCGCCGTCGGGCAAGGCCTGTGCGAATGGCAGCTTCGTCCCAGACCACGTCCTCCAGACTCTGCTTCAGTTGTCGGCTGATTAATCAGCGGATAGCGACCACCTTTACGTCTGTGGCCACCGCCACCTTTTTCCAGTTGAGATCGCTCGTCCAGGCGGGCAGTCCGTCGCGGCGAGCCAACGCCAGGCAGAACCGGTCGCCGAGCGACAAGCCGGCTTCGGCCGTGACCGCCCGCAAGCGCCCGGCCATCTGCGCCAGCGCCTT
>NZ_CAXYKL010000284.1:0-3661 GCF_964277725.1 uncultured Novosphingobium sp.
AGCAGCATGGCGGCAAGCACTAGTGAAGTGGAACTCTTGGATATGACAGTCATGGCGTTACTCCCTTGAAACGCGAACGGTCGGGGTTCTGCAACGACGCAGCAGCTTCCAAGTGCCGCGCCATCATTACGTATTCGGCGATCAGAACCCTCTCCATCCGTAAATAAGCAGGCGGCAGGGCGCCGCCGTTGAACACGTGGAAGGCAACGCGTGTTCAGAATCACATTTCGGACGGATGAACGCCTGTTACAATTGCGACATTTGTGCCGCTCATCTGAGTTCGCTCTGCGACGAGCTGAGTATTCTCTACAGGGTATGGCTACACAGCAGACACGAAGAGAGCCAGAGCCAAGCGCTGGGCTCAGCGTTTGCGGACACCGAAATCCGGATTCTTCCGAAGAGCCTCTAACCCAGGATGTCGCGGATCTTGGTCGCCAGCGCATCGACGGCGAAGGGCTTGGTCATCATGTCCATGCCATCCGCCAGGAAGCCTGCCCGCACCGCTGCATTTTGCGCATAGCCGGTGATGAACAGGATTTTGAGGTCGGGGCGGGACTGGCGCGCGACCTCGGCGAGTTGCCGTCCGTTCATGCCCGGCAGGCCAACGTCGGACACCAGCAAGTCTATCCGCTGGTCCGATTGCAGGATGGGAATGGCGGTGTCGGCATCGGTAGCTTCCAGCACGCCGTAGCCGACTTCGCTCAGCAGCTCGGTCACGATCATGCGGACGGAGGGGTCGTCCTCCACCACCATCACCGTCTCACCGCTGCCGCGCGGGGTTTCCGGGCTGGGCATGGCCGCCACCAGGGCTTCACCACCCAGTGAGCGGGTGAGGAACAGCTTGACGGTCGTGCCCTGCCCCACTTCGCTGTAGATGCGCACGTGCCCGCCGGACTGGCGCGCGAAGCCATAGACCATGGACAGGCCAAGCCCGGTCCCCTGCCCCACTGGCTTGGTGGTGAAGAACGGCTCGAACACTTTATCCATCATGTTCGGCGCCATGCCGCTGCCGGTGTCGGTAACGCTCAGCACGACATAGTCGCCCGGCGTCACGTCCGGATGGTCACGCGTGTACCGCTCATCGAGACGGGTGTTGGTCGTCTCGATGATCAGCTTGCCGCCATTCGGCATCGCGTCGCGCGCATTGATGCACAAGTTCAGCAGTGCGCTTTCCAGCTGGTTCTCGTCACTGGAAGCGGCCCAGAGTTCGGGGGCCAGATCCGTGCCCAATTCGATCTGTTCGCCCAGAGTGCGGAACAGCAGTTCTTCCATGCCGGCCACCAGCGCGTTGACGTCCATGGCCTTCATGTCGAGCGACTGCCTGCGCCCGAACGCCAGCAAGCGCGAGGTCAGCGCGGCGGCGCGCTGGGCCGAAACGGTGGCGGCATCGATGTACCGGTCCACCCGGTCCATCCGACCGGACGCGATATTGCGGCGCATCAGGTCCAGGCTGCCGATCACGCCGGTCAGCATATTGTTGAAATCGTGGGCGATGCCCCCGGTCAGCTGGCCGATCGCTTCCATCTTCTGGCTTTGGCGCAGCGCTTCCTGCGCCGATTCCAGCTCAGCGCGCCGCGCGTTCGCTTCGGTGAGATCACGCCCCACCGCGATGAAGTTCAAGCCGTCCGCTTCGGGAGACAACGTCCATTCGATGTGTTTCCAATCCCCATCACGCGTGGCGATGCGGTTTTCAAAGCGAATGGGCTGCCGGGTCTGCGCCATCTCCTTGATGGCCGCCAATGTCTGGGAATTGTCCTCGGGGTGGTTCAGCGTCTCATACGTGCGCGTGAGCAATTCGCTTTCGGTCCAGCCCAGGATGCGCGTCCACGCCGGGCTGACCGCGGAGAGCATGCCTTCGTAATCGCCCCGCGCCAGCATGTCCTGAGACAGGTCCCACAACCGATCCCGCTCCGCCCGCGCGCGCTCGATCGCGACTTTCACACGCTCGCCCACTTGCTGGACCAGCATGACCTCGTCGTCGGTCCAGGTGCGCGCAGTCGCGCTCTGCACCGCGAGCAGACTGATAAAATCTGCCTCCTGGAACAGGACGACATCGACATATCCGCCGACTTCGCGTTCCGACAGCCCCGCACGCGCCTCATGGCCCAGTCGGGGATCAGTCATCACATCGTGCACCACGACCGGCGCACCCGACATGTAGGCCGCCAGGATTGCGGGCCCGAACGATTCCAGCGAATGTTGGCCCACGATCGGACCGACGCCGGAATGGTAGTCCCGCTCCACGCTCATCAGGCCGGCGTTGACCTCAGCGTAGAATACGCGGCTGGCGTTCATCTGCTCGCCCAGGCGAACCGCCGTCATGCTCATGATGTCCGCCGGGGTGGAGAGCGCGCGCAGATCGTCCGACAGGGATAGCAGGAATGCCGCCTTGCGCCCCGCCAACACGCGATCGGTCGTTTCCGCCAGGAAGCAGATCACGCCAGCAGGTACGCCGTCCTCCCCCAGCACCGGGGAGTAATCGAGGTTGAGCCACATCTGCTCTGTCGTGATGTCGCGAGTTATCGTGACCTCGTGATCGCGATACTGCAGCGCATCGCCCGCCAGGCCCACTTTCAGGACGTTATCGATGAAATCGTGATTGTCGCCCCATGCCTCACGCGCAGTGCAGCCCATCCGGGTCTGATTCTGAGGCCCGACGACGGCGGCGTAGGCATCGTTGTAGAACATGACGCCGTCAGTGCCCCACATCAGCACCATCGGCGTGCGGGCTTGCAGGATCAGGGAAACGGCACCGCGCAAGGCGTGGGGCCAGTTCGCGATCGAACCCAATGCCGTGGTCGACCAGTCGGCCGCCGCGATGCGTTGCCCCAGCATGCCACCCTTCGCCAGGAAGGGGGGCGTTTCCGGCACCTCAGACAAACGCACCGGAGCGGTGGACATGATTTGGAATTCTCTGCGTCGAATGTCCGAAGAAGCCTTCAGACCAGAAATGCTCTCTTAGCCCAACTCAGGCCGCGCTGGAACCATTAGGTATAGAATGCAGATCATTAGGTGCAAATATCACCGCACCAAGAGCCCCACCGGGATAACGCATCACCAGATCTGCATCTCGGCATCCTCGGCGGACATGCGGCCCTGATCGCTCATCATGTCCTTGCTGATATGGCAGATGTAGCCGCCAAGATCAGCATCGAAGGTCAGGTCGCTCCAGGGGACCAGCAGGAACCGTGTCGCGCCCAGGCCGAACAGTCCGCTGTCCGAAACGATTACGTGCGCCACTTGTCCCGTCCGCTTGTTGACCATGAAATTGTGGACGTGGCCCACCTTCTTGTGATCGAGGCCATAGACGGCGGTGCCTTCCACGCGGTCTGACGCGATCAGATCGTGGTTGCCCACCGTCTCGATCGGCGCTTCAGGCCCGCTGGTATCGATTTCGCGCTCCGGCATGATGATCTCCTTCGATCCGCTGAAACGCACACCGGCATGGATGGTTCTTGGCTGGACCGATCCCGATCAATTCCACCAGCCATGAAAATATTGCGCAGTCCTGAAATTTTATAATTCCTCCGGATGAGGACACTTGTTAGACTGAGGGCGAGATAGAAGAGGAGAGAGCCATGAGCGCGCCGGTGCTCGCCACGAAGCTGGATCTGGCCACCCCGGAAGCGCAAGCGCGCGCCGCGCATAACCGCATGCTGGC